>CAVBYE010000001.1:0-3142 GCA_963599285.1 Bacteroidaceae bacterium
TTGTATTAAATAGGAAGCCAAGCCAATGGCTGAAGACATTGCTATGCCAGGATCAGCACCAACTGATTCCCGCTCTGCATTTGCAATCATTGAAGAGCTGAAAACCAAGTTTGGTGGCAACTTCAAGGTGCAAACGACTTTTGAGGATTTCCCAACAGTCTGGGTTGAGCGCGCACACGTACAAGAAGTTTTAATGTTCTTGCGTACAGTGTCACGTCCATACGTGATGCTGTTCGACTTGTCTGCGGTAGATGAGCGTTTACGTAACCACCGCGACGGTTTACCTGCGTCAGATTTCACTGTGTTCTACCACTTGTTGTCGTTAGAACGTAACAGTGACATCCGTGTCAAAGTTGCTTTAGCTGAGAGTGATCTCAACATTCCAACAGCAACCAATATTTGGCCAAACGCAAACTGGTATGAACGTGAAGCGTACGATATGTTCGGCATTAACTTCGAAGGTCACCCGATGCTTCGTCGTATTTTGTTGCCAACGTATTGGGAAGGTCATCCGCTACGTAAAGAATATTCTGCACGTGCGACTGAATATACCCCGTATATGCAAAACCAAGCCAAACAGGACTACGAACAAGAACATCTTCGTTTCGTACCTGAAGATTGGGGCTTAAAACGCGGTAATGCTGACGAAGACTTCATGTTCTTGAACTTAGGTCCTAACCATCCATCTGCGCACGGTGCATTCCGTATTGTGTTGCAGTTAGACGGTGAAGAAGTCAAAGACTGTGTGCCAGACATCGGTTATCACCACCGTGGTGTGGAAAAGATGGCTGAACGTCAAACTTGGCATTCATTCATTCCGTATACAGACCGTGTGGACTACTTAGGTGGTTGTGCGCAAAACATGCCATATGTAATGGGTGTGGAGCAAATGGCAGGCATCACTGTTCCTGACCGTGCACAATGTATCCGTGTCATGATGTCTGAATTGTTCCGTATCAATAACCACTTGTTGTTCATTGGTACTGCAATCCAAGATGCCGGCGGTATGACCCCTGTATTCTATATGTTCGCTGACCGTCAAAAAATCTATGACGCGATCGAAGCGATCACCGGTTACCGTATGCACCCAGCATGGTTCCGTATCGGTGGTACAGCACACGACCTTCCAAACAACTGGCAGCATTTAATCCGTGAAATCTTGGATTGGATGCCAAAACGTTTGAAGGAATACCATACTGCAGCGCTGAAAAACTCTGTATTTATTGGTCGTACCCGTAATGTTGCGCAATACGATGCAAAATCTGCATTGGCTTGGGGTGTAACAGGTACAGGTCTACGTGCAACAGGTATCGACTTTGACGTGCGTAAGTATCGTCCGTATAGCGGTTACGAAAACTACGACTTCGATGTACCCGTTGAATACGAAGGTGATGCTTACGCGCGTGTGATGGTTCACTATCGCGAAATCGAAGAATCACTGAAGATCATCAAGCAATGTTTAGACAACATGCCGTCTGGTGCGTACAAAGCAGATCATCCATTGGCTGTTCCACCACCAAAAGATAAGACACTACAAGACATTGAAACCTTAATTACGCACTTCTTAAGCGTATCTTGGGGTCCTGTCATGCCTGCAGGTGAAGCATCTGTAATGGCGGAAGTGGTAAAAGGTGCATCGAACTACTACTTGACTTCAGACAAGTCAACCATGAGTTACCGTACCCGTATTCGTACACCAACCTTCACGCATTTACAGCAAATGCCTTCTGTGATTAACGGCAGCTTAATGTCTGACTTAATCATTTATTTAGCGACCATTGACGTCGTAATGGCTGACGTGGATCGCTAAGGGGTAAACGCATTATGATGATTTTGACTGATAAAAAGCCACGTGTGAACGTTGAAGGAATTTTGACAGCAGACGAAATTCACGAGATTCAACATCACATTGAGCATTATCCGTACCCACGTGCTGCATGTTTAGATGCACTCAAGCACGTACAACGCCGTAACGGTTGGGTTGATGATGCACAAATGAATGCGATTGCACAAATGCTGTCGATGAGTGTGGCTGACCTTGAAGGTGTAGCAACATTCTATAACCGTATTTACCGTCAACCTGTAGGCCGTCACGTGATTTTACTCTGTGACTCAATTGCTTGCTTCTTGATGGGTGCAGAAACTTTGGCTGAAGCCTTCCAACGTGAATTGGGTATCTCTTTTGGTCAAACCACTGCAGATGGCCGTTTTACTTTGCTTCCAATTTGCTGTCTAGGCAACTGTGACAAAGGCCCAACCTTAATGATTGATGAAGACACGCACGGTCTGGTTGAAGTGACATCAATTAAACAGTTATTGGAGAAGTATGTATGAATACTGAACCAAAACCAATTTATGGCGACGGTAACCCAGAAACTCATCCATTAACATGGCGCTTGAGTAAGCAAGAATATGTTCATAGTGTAGAAGACTATGAAACGCTTGAAGGTTATGCGGGCTTTAAAAAAGCACTTTCAATGCAACCTAAAGATGTATTGGACGTGATTAAAGCGGCGACCGTAAAAGGTCGTGGTGGTGCAGGCTTCCCAGCAGGGATCAAATGGTCGCTGATGGCGCCAAATGATAACTCTGGCCCACGCTACTTGATCTGTAACGCCGATGAGATGGAACCAGGTACCTTCAAAGACCGTTTGTTGATGGAAAAACTTCCACATCAATTGATCGAAGGCATGCTGATTGCAGGCTATACGTTGGAAGCAACTCACGGTTATATCTTTATCCGTGGTGAATACATCGAAGCTGCACAGTACTTAAATGAAGCACTTGAGCAAATTCGTGCCAAAGGTTACTTGGGTGAAAACATCCTAGGTACAGGTTGGAACTTCGAAATGCACGTGCATACCGGTGCGGGTCGTTATATCTGTGGTGAAGAAACTGCATTGATTAACTCGCTTGAAGGTCGCCGTGCGAATCCACGTACGAAGCCACCATTCCCGCAAGTTGCAGGTGCTTGGGGTCGTCCTACGATTGTCAACAACGTAGAAACGTACAACAACTTACCGGCAATTATGCTACGTGGCCCAGAATGGTATGTTGGTTTATCAGCAGGTAAGTCAAAAGATCCAGGCACAAAAATTTACGGCGCTTCAGGCAAAGTAAAATTCCCAGGTCTTTGGGAACT
>CAVBYE010000002.1:0-9617 GCA_963599285.1 Bacteroidaceae bacterium
TGCCCGCTGTGAAAAGCAACAGACCTGTCAATTTGTCCATGGGTCAAGTTTTAGACGTAAACTTAAAATCCCCTGTGGCTATTGCATCAATTTTACACCGTCTATCAGGTGTCATCGTATTTTTACTCGTACCAGTACTTTTATGGATCTTAGACAAGTCGTTGTCTTCTCCTGAAGGTTTTACGCAAGTTCAAGAAATCTTTACGAGTTTTCCTGTTCGTTTCATCGTATGGGTATTTGTCGCTGGTTTGATCTACCACTTCATCGCTGGTGTTAAGCATTTGCTTGCTGACGTTGGTGTAGCAGAAGAACTGCAAAGTGGTCGTACGGCAGCTACTATCGCATTAATCTTGTCTGCAATTGGTATCGTTGCGTCATTTGTATGGATCGTACTCTAATGAAAAGTGCTACAGGTTTAACAGGTTCGGGTTCTCGCGACTGGTTCTTACAGCGTATTAGTGCTGTAGTATTGGCTGTTTATACTGTTGTGGTATTGGGTTGGATTCTTTGCAATGGCGAATTCAACTATGAACAATGGTACGGCTTTATGATGACTACACCAATGAAGATTATGTCTTTATTGGCTGTCTTATCTCTTGTTGCGCATGCATGGATTGGAATGTGGCAAGTATTCACGGATTACGTGACTACTCGTGCAATGGGTCCTGCAGCTACAGGCTTACGTCTTGTACTGACTTCAGCAGTAATTGTTGCTGTATTGGCATACGCAATTTGGGCAATCCAGATTTTCTGGGCTTGATAGGAAAAGATCATGGGCGCAATTAACCCTAAAGAAGATTACACAAATATTCCGCACGAAACATTCGATGCTGTCATCGTTGGTGGTGGTGGTTCAGGTATGCGTGCGTCTTACCAACTTGCTCAAGCGGGTTTGAAAGTTGCTGTACTGACTAAAGTATTCCCAACACGTTCGCATACTGTTGCAGCGCAGGGTGGTATTGGTGCATCTCTTGGTAACATGCAAGAAGATAACTGGCACTACCACTTCTACGACACCGTTAAAGGTTCGGACTGGTTAGGTGACCAAGACGCAATCGAGTTCATGACTCGCGAAGCGCCACAAGTTGTATACGAACTTGAACACCTGGGTATGCCATTCGACCGTAACGCGGACGGTACAATTTACCAACGTCCATTCGGTGGTCACTCTGCGAACTACGGTGAAAAAGCTGTTCCTCGCGCATGTGCTGCTGCCGACCGTACAGGTCACGCACTGCTTCACACGCTTTATCAAAGCAACGTGAAAATGGGTACGCAATTCTTCGTAGAATGGATCGCACTTGATCTGATTCGTAACGAAGCAGGCGATGTCCTTGGTGTAACTGCAATTGACCAAGAAACTGGTAAAATTGCTGTATTCCAAGCGAAAGCGACTCTATTTGCTACTGGTGGTGCGGGTCGTGTTTACCGTGCATCTACAAACGCTTATATCAACACTGGTGACGGTCTTGGTATGGCTGCTCGTGCAGGTATTCCATTACAAGATATGGAATTCTGGCAATTCCACCCAACGGGTGTTGCGGGCGCAGGCGTATTGTTAACTGAAGGCTGTCGTGGTGAAGGTGCAATCCTTCGTAACGATGCGGGCGAACCGTTCATGGAACGTTATGCTCCGACGCTTAAAGACTTGGCGCCACGTGACTTCGTATCACGTTCTATGGACCAAGAAATTAAAGAAGGTCGTGGCTGTGGTCCGAAAAAAGACTACATCTTGCTTGATATGACGCATTTAGGTGCTGAAACGATCATGAAACGTCTGCCATCTGTATTTGAGATTGGTAAGAAATTCGCGAACGTAGATATCACCAAAGAGCCAATTCCTGTAGTACCAACAATCCATTACCAAATGGGTGGTATTCCGACCAACATTCATGGTCAAGTTGTTGTACCTGAATCGCGTGAAACTCAGCCATTGGTTGCAAACTACAACAAAGATACGGATGTGTATTCTACCAATGCAGAAGACCGTGACTTTGCTAAACCTGTAAAAGGTTTCTATGCAATTGGCGAATGTTCATGTGTATCTGTACACGGTGCAAACCGTTTAGGTACGAACTCACTGCTTGACTTGGTTGTATTTGGTAAGGCTGCAGGTCAGCACATCATCGAATATGTAACTAAGCAACATGATGGTGAGTACGAACCACTTCCAACAACTGTACTTGAGCAAACTGTTGCACGTATTCGTAAATTAGACGAATCAACAACAGGTGAAAACGCACAAGACGTTGCTGATGCAATTCGTGACATCGTTCAAGACCACGCGGGTGTATTCCGTACATCTGCACTTCTTGAAAAAGGTGTAAAAGAAATTCTTGCGATTGAGCCACGTGTTCGTAACATTCATTTAAAAGACAAATCTAAAGTATTCAACACTGCGCGTATTGAAGCTTTGGAAGTTGAAAACTTATATGAAGTTGCTAAAGCGACCTTAATCTCTGCTGCAGCTCGTAAAGAATGTCGTGGTGCGCATACAGTGGTTGACTTCGAGTTACCACCTGATCATGCAGACTACCCATACGGCCGTCGTGATGATGAATGGATGAAACACACATTATGGTTCTCTGTAGACAATGGTCTAGAGTACAAGCCAGTGCGTTACCGTCCATTATCGGTTGATGCAATTCCACCGAAACCACGTACATTCTAATTAGGAGAAGTAAGATGAGTAGAGGTACTCGTACATTTAATATCTACCGCTACGATCCTGATAAGGATAAAGCACCGTACATGCAAACATTCAAACTTGAATTGACTGACAAGCACCGTATGTTGCTTGATGCGCTTCTTGCATTGAAAGTACAAGACGAATCTTTAACGTTCCGTCGTTCATGTCGTGAAGGTATTTGTGGTTCTGATGGTGTAAACATCAATGGTAAAAACGGTTTAGCGTGTCTTTGGAACCTAAACGATTTACCTGAAGTGATTACCATTCGTCCACTTCCAGGTTTGCCTGTGATTAAAGATTTGGTTGTAGATATGAACCAATTCTACGATCAATATGACAAGATCCAACCGTTCTTGATCAACAACCAACCTGCGCCACCAAAAGAGCGTTTACAATCTCCTGAAGAGCGTGAACATCTTGATGGCTTATACGAATGTATTCTTTGTGCATGTTGTTCAACATCATGCCCATCATTCTGGTGGAACCCAGACAAGTTCTTGGGTCCTTCAGCATTGTTGAATGCTTATCGCTTCATCATTGACTCTCGTGATACCGGTACACAAGAGCGTTTGGCTCGTCTTGACGATCCATTCTCTTTATTCCGTTGTAAAGGGATCATGAACTGCGTATCTGTATGTCCTAAGGGTCTTAACCCAACTAAAGCAATCGGTCACATCCGTAACATGCTTTTAGATTTAGGTTAATCTATACAGCGCAGTATCTTAAAAAAGCACCCCTCAGGGGTGCTTTTTTTATGTTGTGATTAGATTGATCAATTATTGTGATTTGAACTATATATTTTTTTTCATTGATCTATAAAAATAGAGAATAGGTACTAAAAATCAGCAGGCTAAAAATTGTTTTTTTTTTAGGCTGACTGTCGTCTAATTACGCTATTTTGCACATTTCAAGCAACAAAGCGTATGACGATGCTACACATGTGCTCTTAAAATGTTATCATGTTACGAGGTAAGTGAAGGGCAGATTGAAACAAGATGCTCTTTTTTGTTATCTATGGGTTAGGCTTTTGGACTTTGGTCTACATTGAATCTGAACGCTAGATGAAGCACCATAGGGCGATTGGATTCGAGTTGTCTGTCAATTCATCAAAATATGATGTTCGATATACAAAAAGTTAACCAAGACCACAGATTTTTAAAGTGAAATTGTGTGAAAATGTAGGGGCTTTCTCGCCATTTTTTTTATGGTTTGATTAAAGCTACCCACTAAAATTAACCAGCTCAGTCGTTTTAGAAAAAGTAAGTCACGTAGTTATTTTTTCTAAGTCGATTTGCAAAAAATTGCTCGGTGTTACCGAGTATGTGATGAGTGATGATGCCGCTGAGGGGCGTTATGATTCATTATTTACATTAGCCTGGTTAATGTAGTGATAACGCCTCATGGCTGATGTCCAATGGGGACTAATGTCATGTTACCAATTTGACATTATCAATCATGGGTTTGCTGAACAAGCATCCTGAAATGTTTTTGCAATAGGAAATGGGTCCACAAATGCAAGAAGTTGCTGACGCTCTGCGTCTTGACACTGAACTAAGCGCTGACAGTGCAGCGTATATTGAAGAACTTTACGAACATTATTTAGCGTCTCCAGATTCAGTGGGTGCTGACTGGCGTGCATATTTCGATAAATTCCCGAAGGGTGATCAACCTCATAGCAATGTACGTGAGCAATTCCTACTTTTAGGTCGTAATTCAAACCGTGTTCAGCCTGTAGTTCAAGCAACTGTTAGTTCTGAACATGAGCGTCGTCAAATCGGTGTATTACAACTTATCGCAGCTTACCGCAACCGCGGTCATCAAAAAGCGAAGCTTGATCCACTAGGTTTAGCTAAACGTGAGCAAGCATTTGACTTAGAATTAGATGCACATGGCTTAACAAAATCGGATCTTGATACTGTATTCCATACAGGTAATCTTGCGATTGGTAAAGAAGAAGCAACACTTGCTGAAATCATTGCGGCATTAGAAGCAACGTACTGTAATACAGTCGGTGTGGAATACATGCACATTGTTGATACCAAAGAAAAACGTTGGATTCAACAACGTCTTGAAGGCGCTAAAGGCCAATTTGGTTTTAACGCAGACGAGAAAAAACATGCGCTTGAGCGTTTAACTGCTGCTGAAGGCTTAGAAAAATACTTAGGCAACAAATACGTTGGTGCAAAACGCTTTGGTGTGGAAGGTGGTGAATCTTTCATTCCTATGGTTGATACCTTAATTCAACGTGCAGGTGCTGTAGGTTGTAAAGAAGTTGTGATCGGTATGCCTCACCGCGGCCGTTTAAACCTTCTTGTGAACATCATGGGTAAAAACCCTGCTGATCTTTTCGGTGAATTCGAAGGTAAATCACTGCATAAGAAAGGCTCTGGTGACGTGAAATACCACCAAGGTTTCTCTTCAAACGTAATGACGCCGGGTGGCGAAGTTCACTTGGCATTGGCGTTTAACCCATCGCACTTAGAAATCGTTGGCCCTGTGGTTGAAGGTTCGGTACGTGCGCGTCAAGTCCGTCGTAAAGACATTGGCGGTGATGACGTATTACCAATCATCGTGCACGGTGATGCAGCATTTGCAGGTCAAGGTGTAAACCAAGAAACCTTCCAAATGTCACAAACTCGTGGTTATACAGTTGGTGGTACAGTTCATATCGTTGTGAACAACCAAGTGGGCTTCACAACGTCTGATCCACGTGATGCGCGTTCTACAGAATACTGTACTGACATCGCGAAAATGATCCAAGCACCGATCTTCCATGTGAATGGTGATGATCCTGAAGCGGTATTGTTTGTTGCTCAGCTTGCACATGACTTCCGTCATACATTCCGTAAAGATGTTGTGATTGACATGTTCTGCTACCGTCGTCGCGGCCATAACGAAGCGGACGAGCCAGCTGCAACTCAGCCAATGATGTACCAAGTGATCACCAAGAAAGCGACAACACGTACGCTTTATGCAGATCAATTGGTTCAACAAGGTGTACTTGATCGTGCAGCAGCTGATGAGATGGTTGAACAGTACCGTGCGGATCTTGAAGCAGGCAACCACGTTGCAAACGCACTTGTTCTTGAACCAAACAAAAAAATGTTTGTGGATTGGACACCGTACTTAGGTCATGACTACACAGACGTGTGGGATACAACCTTCTCAGCAGATCGCTTAAAAGAACTTGGTCGCAAAATGCGTGAGCTTCCAGAAGGCTTCGTGATGCAGCGTCAAGTTGCTAAAGTGATTGATGACCGTTTGAAAATGCAAACAGGTGAAATGCCACTGAACTGGGGTGCTGCGGAAACTTTAGCGTATGCAACTCTTCTTGATGAAGGCTACCTTGTACGTTTAACCGGTGAAGACGTGGGTCGTGGTACATTCTCACACCGTCATGCCAAACTTCACAACCAAGTGGATGGTTCAACTTACATTCCATTATGTAACTTAAAAGAGAACCAACCACGTACTGCAATTTATGACTCTTTATTGTCAGAAATGGCGGTACTTGCGTTTGAATATGGTTATGCAACAACACTGCCTAAGAGCCTTGTGATTTGGGAAGCACAGTTCGGTGACTTCGCAAACTGTGCCCAAGTTGTAATTGACCAATTCATCTCATCTGGTGAAACCAAATGGGAACGTGTATGTGGCTTAACGATGCTTCTTCCACACGGTTTCGAAGGTCAAGGTCCAGAGCATTCATCTGCACGTTTAGAACGTTTCTTACAGCTATGTGCTGAAGAAAACATGCAAGTGATCACTCCAACGACACCTGCACAGATTTACCATGCATTACGTCGTCAAGCACTTCGTCCAATCCGTAAGCCGTTAATCGTAACTTCACCGAAGTCTTTACTTCGTCACAAGTTAGCGACTTCTACACTGGATGAGCTTGCAACAGGTACGTTCCAGACTGTGATCGATGAAATCGACAACATCAACAAGTCAGACGTAACACGCGTTGTATTGTGTGGTGGTAAGGTGTATTACGACTTACTTGAAAAACGTCGTGAAAAAGAATTGAACAATACGGCGATCGTTCGTGTTGAACAATTATATCCGTACCCAGAAGCACGTTTAGCTGAAGTTCTTGCACAGTATCCAAACATCACTGAATTGGTATGGGCTCAAGAAGAGCCGAAAAACCAAGGTGCTTGGTTATTCATCGCACCACGTTTATACGAAGGTGTTATGAACTCTGGTAAACAAATTAAATTGAGCTATGCAGGTCGTGAAGCTTCTGCTGCACCGGCGTGTGGTTCACCATACTTACATGCAAAACAACAAGCTCAGCTCGTAAATGATGCTTTAGCGATCGTAGAATAATTAGGAGATTCTAAAATCATGGCAACCGAAATTAAAGCACCGGTATTCCCTGAATCAGTTGCAGACGGAACAATCGCAACTTGGCACAAACAACCAGGCGAAGCGGTATCACGTGACGAAGTGATCTGTGATATCGAAACTGATAAAGTTGTTTTAGAAGTTGTTGCGCCTGCTGACGGTACGATTGCTCAAATTATTAAAAATGAAGGTGATACAGTACTTTCATCTGAAGTGATCGCTCAGTTTGAAGAAGGTGCAGTTTCTGGCGGCGCTGAAACTGAAGCGGTTCAATCAGAAGCGCAAGTTGAATTTGCTGCGGCAAAAACTGAAGCGGGTGCTGCACCAATCGTTGAACGTGCACAAGTTGCTGATCAAGCACCTGCAGTACGTAAAGCATTAACAGAAACGGGTATTGCGGCAAGCGATGTTGCAGGTTCTGGCCGTGGCGGTCGCATCACCAAAGAAGATGTAGCAAACCACCAAGCGAAACCAGCGGCTCCTGCTGCAGCGCCATTAAGCGTTGCGGTTGGCGAACGTATCGAAAAACGTGTTCCAATGACACGTCTTCGTAAGCGTGTTGCTGAACGTTTACTTGCTGCAACTCAAGAAACAGCAATGCTCACTACGTTCAACGAAGTGAACATGAAACCAATCATGGAAATGCGTGCGCAATACAAAGACGCATTTGAAAAACGCCATGGTGCACGTTTAGGCTTCATGTCATTCTTCGTTAAAGCGGCAACTGAAGCATTGAAACGCTACCCAGCGGTAAATGCGTCAATCGACGGCGACGACATCGTATATCACGGTTTCTATGACATCGGTGTAGCAGTATCTTCTGAACGTGGTCTAGTGGTACCTGTACTTCGTGATACAGATCGTATGAACTACGCTGAAGTTGAAAACGGTATCCGTGACTATGCTTACAAAGCACGTGACGGTAAACTCGGTATCGAAGACATGACTGGCGGTACGTTCACGATTACTAATGGTGGTACGTTCGGTTCACTTCTTTCTACACCGATCTTGAACACGCCACAAACTGCGATTTTGGGTATGCACAAAATCCAAGAGCGTCCTATGGCGGTAAATGGTCAAGTAGAAATCTTACCAATGATGTACTTAGCGCTTTCTTATGACCACCGTTTAATCGATGGTAAAGAAGCTGTTGGCTTCCTTGTAACAATCAAAGAATTGTTAGAAGAGCCAGCGCGCCTGATCCTTGATCTTTAATTTTTAGTTCTTAAGAATAACCAGAGCGAGTTCAGAGTGATCCTTTGAACTCGCTTTTTGGAGATAAACATGTCTCAATTTGATTTAGTTGTAATTGGCGGTGGCCCGGGTGGCTACGAAGCAGCAATTCGTGCAGCACAACTTGGTTTTAAAGTTGCGTGTATCGAAAAACGTATTCATAAAGGCGAGCCATCTTTAGGTGGTACATGCTTAAACGTGGGTTGTATCCCATCTAAAGCATTGCTTGACTCATCTCACCGTTATGAAGATACAGTGCATCATTTAGATGACCACGGTATCACAACAGGTGAAGTGAAGTTTGATCTTGCGAAGCTTCTTGCGCGTAAAGACAAAATTGTCAACCAATTGACGAAAGGTATCGATGGCCTACTTAAAGGTAACGGTATTGAATGGTTAAAAGGTACAGGTAAATTACTTGCAGGTAAAAAAGTTGAGTTCGTATCTCACGAAGGCGAAACTCAAATTTTAGAACCAAAATACGTGATTCTTGCGACAGGTTCTGTACCTGTAAATATTCCAGTTGCTCCTGTTGATCAAGACATCATTGTTGATTCAACTGGCGCACTTGAATTCCAAGAAGTACCTAAGCGTTTAGGCGTAATCGGTGCGGGCGTAATTGGTCTTGAACTTGGTTCAGTATGGCGTCGTCTGGGTGCAGAAGTTGTTGTATTTGAAGCAATGGATGCATTCTTACCAATGGCTGATAAAGCATTGGCGAAAGACTACCAAAAAGTACTAACTAAACAAGGTCTAGACATCCGTGTTGGCGCTAAAGTTGCTGGTACAGAAGTAAACGGCCGTGAAGTGACTGTGAAGTACACACAAGGTGGCGAAGACAAAACTCAAACTTTCGACAAGTTGATCGTTTGTGTAGGTCGTCGTGCTTATGCTGAAGGCCTATTGGCTGAAGACTGTGGTATTAAACTGACTGAACGTGGTTTAGTTGAAGTCAACGATTGGTGTGCAACGTCTGTAGACGGCGTATACGCAATTGGTGACTTGGTACGTGGTCCAATGCTTGCACATAAAGCAATGGAAGAAGGCGTAATGGCAGTTGAACGTATTCACGGTCATGCTGCACAAGTGAACTACGACACAATTATTTCTGTCATTTACACACACCCTGAAGCGGCGTGGGTTGGTTTAACAGAAGAGCAAGCGAAAGAGAAAGGCCACGAAGTGAAGACGGGTCAATTCGGCTTCGCTGCAAACGGTCGTGCAATGGCGGCTGGCGAAAACGCTGGTTTCGTGAAGTTTGTTGCTGATGCGAAAACTGACCGTTTACTTGGTATGCACGTGATTGGACCTGCTGCGTCTGACATCGTTCACCAAGGTATGATCG
>CAVBYE010000003.1:0-5721 GCA_963599285.1 Bacteroidaceae bacterium
CCTTCCTTTTTTTTCGTCTTCTCGCTTTTTTACAGCCTAAATTTCAGGAGCTTTGGTTTGAGCACCCCAGCAATTTTAGCCCTAGCCGATGGTACAATTTTTAAAGGTACTTCTATCGGTGCTTCGGGTAGTACGACTGGTGAAGTCGTTTTCAACACTGCCATGACTGGCTATCAAGAAATTTTGACTGACCCAAGTTATGCCCAACAACTTGTAACTTTAACTTACCCACACATCGGTAACACAGGTTGCAACGACGAAGATGCAGAGTCTGGTCGTATCCATAAAGTATGGGCAAACGGTTTAATTATTCGTGATCTCCCTCTATTACACAGTAACTTCCGTTCTACACAATCTTTAGGTGAATACCTACAACAACATAACGTTGTGGCGATTGCTGACATTGATACCCGTAAGCTGACTCGTATTTTACGTGACAAAGGCGCACAAAACGGCTGTATCCTTGCTGGTGAAAACGCAACTGCAGAAGAAGCTTTAGCAAAAGCTCGTGCATTCGGTGGTTTAAACGGTTTAGACCTTGCTAAAGAATGTTGTGATCCTAACGGTTTTGAATGGACCGAAGGTTCTTGGACACTTGGAAAAGGTTTTTCACAACCTGAACTTAAATTCCATGTTGTTGCATACGATTACGGTGTCAAAACCAACATCCTACGTATGCTCGCAGACCGCGGTTGTAAATTGACTGTGGTACCTGCGCAAACTCCTGCTGCTGACGTGCTTGCACTGAATCCAGATGGCGTGTTCTTATCAAACGGCCCTGGCGACCCTGCTGCATGTGACTACGCAATTGAAGCTGTAAAAACCATTGTAGAAGACGCTCGTAACGTACCTGTATTTGGTATTTGCTTGGGTCACCAAATTCTTGCGCTTGCAAGCGGTGCTAAGACGGTGAAAATGCCTCACGGTCACCACGGTGCCAACCATCCTGTACAAAACATCGAAGATGGTACAGTGATGATTACTTCGCAAAACCATGGCTTCGCAGTAGATGCGGATACGCTTCCTGCTAACCTAAAAGCAACGCATAAATCACTGTTCGACCAAACCCTGCAAGGGATTCATCGTACAGACAAACCTGCGTTCAGCTTCCAAGGTCACCCTGAAGCAAGCCCTGGTCCACATGACTGCGCACCATTGTTCGATCATTTCATCGAACTTATTGAAGCATCTAAGAAGTAATTAAGGAGCAATCATGGCTAAACGTACAGACATTAAAAGCATCTTAATTATTGGTGCTGGTCCAATTGTGATTGGTCAGGCGTGTGAGTTTGACTATTCAGGCGCGCAAGCGTGTAAAGCGCTTCGTGAAGAAGGCTACCGCGTTATTTTGGTCAACTCTAACCCAGCGACCATTATGACTGACCCTGCAATGGCAGATGCAACGTATATCGAACCGATTACATGGCAAACTGTTGCAGCCATCATTGAGAAAGAACGCCCAGACGCAGTTCTTCCAACCATGGGTGGTCAAACTGCATTGAACTGTGCGCTTGCATTAGATGCAAACGGCATTTTAGAAAAATACAATGTTGAATTGATTGGCGCGACCAAAGAAGCGATTGAAAAAGCCGAAGACCGTAAATTGTTCGATGAAGCAATGCGTAAAATCGGCCTTGAATGTCCAAAAGCTGACATTGCTGAGTCAATGGAAGAAGCTTTAGCGATTCAAGCACGTTTCGGTTTCCCTGTAATCATTCGTCCATCATTCACGATGGGTGGTTCAGGTGGCGGTATCGCGTATAACAAAGAAGAGTTTATCGAGATTTGTGAACGTGGTTTCGATCTTTCTCCAACGAAACAATTATTGATCGATGAATCTTTAATTGGTTGGAAAGAGTACGAAATGGAAGTTGTTCGTGACAAAAACGACAACTGTATCATTGTATGTACCATCGAAAACTTCGACCCAATGGGCGTACACACCGGTGACTCAATCACTGTTGCACCTGCACAAACGCTAACAGACAAAGAATTCCAGTTACTTCGTAACGCATCTTTAGCTGTACTTCGTGAAATTGGTGTAGAAACAGGCGGTTCTAACGTTCAGTTCGGTATTTGCCCGAAAACTGGTCGTATGGTCGTGATCGAGATGAACCCACGTGTTTCTCGTTCTTCTGCCCTAGCATCGAAAGCAACAGGTTTCCCAATTGCTAAAATTGCAGCGAAATTGGCTGTCGGTTACACGCTTGATGAATTGAAAAATGACATCACTGGCGGTACAACGCCTGCATCATTCGAACCTGCGATTGACTATGTCGTTACCAAGATTCCTCGTTTCAACTTCGAGAAATTCGCTCAAGCTGACGCAACACTGACCACGCAGATGAAATCTGTAGGTGAAGTGATGGCGATTGGTCGTAACTTCCAAGAGTCTATGCAAAAAGCACTTCGTGGTCTTGAAGTGGGTGCATGTGGCTTTGACGAAAAAATCGAAGTGGGTACAGCAGGCGCGCGTGAGAAAATCTTACAAGAGCTTAAAGTGCCAGGTCCTGAGCGTATTTGGTACGTGGGCGATGCATTCCGTCACGGTTTCACCCTTGATGAAGTCTTTGCTGCGACCAACATCGACAAATGGTTCTTGATCCAAATCGAAGACATCATTAAAACTGAAAACCAAATCAAAACTTTAGGTTTTGGTGACTTAAATGCCGACAACATCCGTGCATTTAAACGTAAAGGTTTATCAGATCTTCGTATTGCTGGTTTGATGGGCATTTCACAAAAACAATTCCGTAAACACCGTTGGAACTTGGGCGTAACCCCTGTTTACAAACGTGTCGATACATGTGCTGCAGAATTCGAATCTGATACAGCGTACATGTACTCAACTTACGACGAAGAGTGTGAAGCAAACCCGTCTACGAAAGACAAGATCATGGTGATCGGTGGTGGTCCTAACCGTATTGGTCAAGGTATCGAGTTCGATTACTGCTGTGTACACGCGGCGCTTGCAATGCGTGAAGACGGCTACGAAACCATCATGGTGAACTGTAACCCTGAAACGGTTTCTACCGACTACGACACATCAGATCGTTTGTACTTCGAACCAATTACACTTGAAGACGTGTTAGAAATCGTACGTATCGAGAAGCCTAAAGGCATTATCGTGCAGTACGGTGGTCAAACACCTTTGAAATTGGCGCGTGCTTTAGAAGAAGCGGGTGCACCAATCATCGGTACATCACCTGATGCAATTGACCGTGCAGAAGACCGTGAACGTTTCCAACAAATGATTCAACGTCTACAACTTCGTCAACCAAACAACAGCATTGTAAAATCTGCTGAAGAAGGTATGGCTGAAGCAGCAAAAGTTGGCTATCCACTTGTGGTACGTCCATCTTACGTACTGGGTGGTCGTGCGATGGAAATCGTGTACAACGACGAAGAATTACGTCGCTACTTACGTGATGCGGTTCAAGCCTCTAACGATGCCCCTGTTCTTCTTGACCGTTTCTTAGATGATGCAATCGAAGTTGACGTAGACTGCGTATCTGACGGTAAAGACGTTGTGATCGGCGGTATTATGCAGCACATTGAACAAGCAGGTATTCACTCAGGTGACTCAGCATGTTCGATTCCACCGTATTCGTTATCTCAAGACGTACAAGACGAAATGCGTCGTCAAACCGTTGCAATGGCCAAAGAACTTGGCGTTGTTGGTTTAATGAACGTACAGTTTGCAGTAAAAGGTAATGACGTTTACATCTTAGAAGTGAACCCACGTGCATCACGTACTGTGCCGTTTGTCTCTAAATGTATCGGTGAATCTTTAGCGAAAGTGGCTGCACGTTGTATGGCAGGTCAATCTCTGGAATCTCAAGGATTCACAAAAGAGATTATCCCTGAGCACTTCTCTGTGAAAGAAGCCGTGTTCCCATTCAACAAGTTCCCTGGCGTTGACCCAATTCTTGGCCCTGAGATGAAATCTACAGGCGAAGTGATGGGTGTGGGTAAAACATTTGGTGAAGCGTTCTATAAAGCTGTGTTAGGCTCAAATGATCGTTTACCAGGTCTACCAACTGAAGGTGAAGTGAAACATGTATTCTTATCAGTACGTGATTCTGACAAACCACACGTTGCGCGTATTGCTCAACAATTGGTTGACTTCGGCTTCAAGCTGATTGCCACTGGTGGTACATACCAAGTGATTACCGATGCAGGTATCGCATGTGAACGTGTGAATAAAGTGACTGAAGGTCGCCCACACATTGTTGACCGCTTGAAAAATGGTGAGGTTCACCTCATTATCAATACCTCTGAAGGTAAACAAGCACAGCAAGATTCGTTCTCAATCCGCCGCTCAGCATTACAAGGTAAAGTGTACTACACCACAACCTTAAATGGCGCGGACGCTGTATGCCAAGCTTTAGCCATTAAATTGCCAATGGATGTATACCGCTTACAAGACCTTACTCAAGGTTAATTAAGCATCCAATAAGTCCCGTCACCTTATTGGTGGCGGGCTTTTTTTCATTTGTCGATTTCCTATTTTTTACTTAAGCGAGGGACAACAATGCAACGTTATCCTATGACTCCTGAAGGCAAAGATGCCTTGGAGAAAGAATTACACCAACTAAAAACTGTGGATCGTCCACGTATTACTGCAGCTATTGCTGAAGCACGTGAACACGGCGACTTAAAAGAAAATGCAGAATACCATGCAGCGCGTGAGCAGCAAGGTTTCTGTGAAGGTCGTATCCAAGATATCGAAGGTAAATTGGGTGCTTGCCAAGTGATTGATGTGAAAGATCTTGAGCAAAATGGTCGTGTTGTTTTTGGTGTTACAGTCACCATTGAAAACCTAGACACTGAAGAACAAAAGACTTATCGCATTGTGGGTGATGACGAAGCAGATTTTAAAATTAACAAAATCTCTGTGAACTCACCGATTGCACGTGGTCTTTTAGGTAAAAGCGAAGGCGACGAAGTGAAAATCGTTACTCCACAAGGTGAAGTGGAATACGAAATTGTTAAAGTTGAATACATCTCTTGATGTGATGTTTTGACCCTAAAGCCCCTCAATTGAGGGGTTTTTTATCGCTCTTGTTGTTTTAAATATCTCATTAGGTCGACATAAGGTTTCATATTCGCTTCACAAAATTTTTTCTCTCCAAAAGCATCATACCTCACTTTTGAGTCTTCTAAATTATCCTGAATAATAGCATCCACTTTATTTTGAGGAACTTTATTGCGGCATTGATTTTTATCATAGATTTTTTTTAATCTCTCTTTAACATTTCCGTCAAAACCGCATACGTCTTCAAGTACACCATTAAATAATGCAGCGCCTAGAACTTCCTCGCATCCTTTCTGTTGTATGTTTTGGGACTCGAAAGAATTCGCATGTAAAGCAAAGGAGCTTAAAACTATAAATAAAATAATACGGAGTTTTTTCATTTACGTTGATCAACCTATTTTCTATTTATTTTGTTGCACTAAATTAGTTTACAATAAATTTTTAGAACTTATCTTGACAATGAATCTATGGCTGAAAAGCTAAGCAATCTGTCTATGCATCGGTGTGAATTCAATTTTTTATCAAGGTTATAGAGAATATCTAGCTAAAAAGCATTTGCTAAAGTAATTCAATAAATTCTTTCATAAGCAATATTTTTCCATGTTAGATAAATTACATTTTTCCCTCACCCCAGCGTGCATCTAAAGCCAATACCGCACCACATTGCAAACGATCCACATAAC
>CAVBYE010000004.1:0-2240 GCA_963599285.1 Bacteroidaceae bacterium
TAGTAGGTATATACGAAATCTTGACTCACTACGGTAGTATGACCGACGAGATCAGTCGCTGTAGCAACCACAGTATACGTCATACCAGATTTTAGATCTTCCTCTAAACGTAAAGTCCTTGCCCATTCATCCTGTCCTGTCATCTGTACTGCGTACATGGGATTGAAGTAATCAGGTTCGGCGGAATACGTAGAAATGTATCTGCCATTTTGATCATAAATTGCAAGGGAGAGCTGACTATCTGCGTCTACTGTACCAGAGAATATCAATCTGAATCCATTCGCACTGACATAGGAGTCTGAAATATTGATGCTAGGTGCAGTGTAATCAATACGAATCCCACCTTGTTGTGTAGATATATTTCCTGCTTTATCGATAGCTTGGATTAAAACACTGTAGACGCCTTCCGCCAATGGGGCTTCAGGTTGTAAAGACCAATATGGAGACAAACCGAGCTGTGTACTGAGTTGAATTGATTCTGACTGACCCTGCAGCGTGACATAGATCATCGTACCTTCTTCACCACAACTTTCCATATAACCATAAATTTCAGGCAAACTATCGGTAATGCGATAATTAGCATATGTCGGATCATCATGATATGCACTTAACTTAGGCGGAGTTAAATCTACCATGAAACTTTGCACTGCACTGGCAAGACTGCTATTGCCTGCGGCATCTATCGAGATGGCAGTCACGGTGTATTCACTTTCGTGTAAGCGTGGTAATTGTACACTCCACGTACCCTCTGCGCCGACCACTGTTTGAGCCGTAACATATTGTTGCTGAGCATCAACTGCCGTCACAAGAATCGTGGAACCCACTTCACCTTGACCACTCACGGTTGGATGAACGTTATTGGTATCTGCAATTGGGTCAATACTCGGTAATAACGGCGCCGTGATATCCACAATAAATTGGATGCCTTGCGAGGCAATCGTTCCTACTGCATTTTGCGCCACCACCGATAAGTCATAATGACCTTCAAGTAAAGATTGCACTTGATAAGACCATGTGCCATCGGCTTGCGTCATGACCTGATCTTCAACTAAAAGTTGACGGGTGAAACTGTCTCGAATTTGTAGATAAATTTTGGTACCCACATCACTGGTGCCGCTTAAAATAGGGCTGACCTGATTGGTACTTCCAATGACATTGACCGCTAACATTACACTTTCTGTATCTAGGATGAGTGTAGTTTCTGCTGTGGTTGAAGTGTTGCCTGCAGCATCAGTAGACGTGGCTTGAACACGGTAGGTACTGTTTTCTAAGACAGGTGCTTCAACACGCCATTGGCCTTCAGCATCTACCACGGCGATCAGCGTTGTGACCAAACCTTGTGCAGAGGTCAGGGTGATGACGACCGACTGTCCAATTTCACCTGTGCCAGAGAAGACAGGTGTAGCATCATTGCTGCGTTCTAGGGGTTGAATCGTGAGTTCAGGTGCGACACTGTCTACAGTAATATTCACAGCTTCAGTGTAACGCATGTTGCCAGCAGCATCTTCAGAGGTTGCCTCGATTGTATAGGTACCATCTTCTAAATGAGGCAGCTCAATGGACCATGTTTGGTCAGGAGTGACGATGGTTTCGAGTACCAGCTCTTTTCCTGTATTGAGCTTGACTGTCACAATCACTTTACGACCGGCTTCACCAATACCAGACAGGGTAGGGGTAGTATCTGGGGTCAATGCAGAAAATTCATCTATATTAAAGTCAGGTAAAGCTTGGTTTACGGTAAAGTAAACAGGTGTGTTATTCCAAGCTATGTTACGTGCCATATCCTCAGCTGCACCATTAATTACATATGTACCATCTAGTAATGCAGGGGTTTGGATACTCCAAGCACCTGTTTGATCGACTATAGTATCAAGATAAATTGTGTTGGCTGTTACTGGGTCTTCCAAGTAAATTGATAAAGATGAACCTACTTCACCTCGACCTGAAAGGATAGTTGTACTCTGATTGATAGTGCCAACTTCATGAATAGTGAAATAAGGAGGAGTGGCATCAAACATAAAGGTATTGCTAGTTGTTGTACTGCGTCCAAACAAATCTGTCGCTGTAGCAACAACGGTATATTCTACACTACTTTGTAATCCATAAAATTGAACAGGGACGATCACATAATTCATTTCATCGATTGGAGAATTATATGCATTACGGTCAGTAAGTTCAGGATTCCACAGCTCTTTAAGATTATCAATTAATAACTTTCCAGAGGCATTATAGATTTGAAG
>CAVBYE010000005.1:0-4967 GCA_963599285.1 Bacteroidaceae bacterium
CTGGTCATATAATAAGTCGCGAAACCTACGACGAGTACAAAAATGTCGAATGATAAATCGCGTGACGCATTCCGCGACGCGCCAATTCCTCAAAGAAATAATTCTGCTGAAGTTGTTAAAACAAGTTCACCTGTGGACTATGTATTGTGGCTTATCGCATTGATTTTATTAATCGGTGCATTAATGACCAACCAACACCTACCAGCGTATTGGGCACCAGCCAATGATATTTGGGTGCGTGTCGGGGTAATTTTGGCTTGTATCGTCGCCGCTTTAGGTTTATTATACGCCACCCATCAAGGCAAAGGCTTTATTCGTTTATTGAAAGATTCACGAGTTGAGTTACGCCGAGTTGTATGGCCGACAAAACAAGAGACCATGACCACGTCTTGGCATGTCCTTGTTGTTGTAGTTGTAGCATCTATTTTACTATGGTGTTTTGACTACGTATTAGGCTGGGCAATTAAGTTAATTATCGGGTAAAGAGCTATGAAACGTTGGTACATTATTCATGCCTATTCGGGCTATGAAAAACAAGTGATGCGTTCACTTAATGATCGAATCCAGCGTAGCGCTGTTGCCGATAGCTTTGGTGATGTCCTTGTTCCGACTGAAGAAGTCGTAGAAATGAAGGATGGTAAGAAGCGCAAGTCTGAGCGTAAGTTCTTCCCTGGCTATGTATTGGTCGAAATGGAAATGAACGATGAAACTTGGCACATTGTTAAAGAATGTCCAAAAGTTTTAGGTTTCATCGGTGGTACTGCAGAAAAACCTGCACCAATCACCCAACGCGAAGCAGATGCAATTCTTGCACGTGTACACAATAAAGGTGAAGCACCTCGTCCGAAGACGATGTTCGAACCTGGTGAAGAATTACTTGTAATTGACGGTCCATTCACCGACTTTAAAGGCGTGGTGGAAGAAGTTCTTTACGAGAAGTCACGTTTAACGTTGACCATTAATGTATTTAACCGACCAACTCAAGTTGAATTGGAATTTCGTCAAGTCGAAAAAACAATTTAATTTGTTTGGGTTAGAAAGGTTCGGTGCATATTTTATGCATCGGGCATTGTTGTTGTAACGGTATCGTTACTTAGAATTTTGGGGAGCCTAACGGCGTTTGTACCCAGAGGTAATTTGAAATGGCTAAGAAGATTGACGGCTATATCAAGCTGCAAGTTCCAGCTGGTAAAGCGAATCCATCTCCACCGATTGGTCCTGCACTAGGTCAACGTGGTGTAAACATCATGGCATTCTGTAAAGAATTCAATGCTGCTACACAAAAACTTGAAGCTGGTCTTCCAATTCCAGTAGTGATCACTGTGTACAACGATAAGTCGTTCACATTCATCATGAAAACTCCACCTGCTGCTATTCTTCTTAAGAAAGCTGCTGGTATTTCTAAGGGTTCAGCTGTACCTAACAAAACTAAAGTTGGTAAGTTGACTCGTGCTCAAATCGAAGAGATCGCGACTACTAAAGAACCAGATTTAACTGGTGCTGACTTAGACGCGCGTGTACGTACCATCGCTGGTTCTGCACGTTCTATGGGCTTGGAAGTGGAGCTTTAAGACATGGCTAAATTAACTAAACGTCAAAAAGCGATTGCTTCTGCTGTTGAAGCGCACAAAGTTTACACTCTAGAAGAAGCTGTTGCAGTTTTAGCGAGCCTTCCAGCTCCTAAATTCAAAGAGTCTCTAGACATCGCTGTAAACCTTGGTGTTGATCCGCGTAAATCTGACCAAGTTGTTCGTGGCGCGACTACTCTTCCTGCAGGTACTGGTAAAACTGTACGTGTAGCTGTATTCGCTCAAGGCGCTGCTGCTGAAGCTGCTAAAGAAGCTGGTGCAGACGTTGTTGGTTTCGACGATCTTGCTGAAAGCATCCAAGCGGGTAACCTTGACTTCGACGTCGTAATTGCTGCTCCAGATGCAATGCGCGTTGTAGGTAAACTTGGTACAATCCTTGGTCCACGTGGCTTAATGCCAAACCCTAAAGTGGGTACTGTAACTCCTGACGTAGCAACTGCAGTTAAAAATGCAAAAGCTGGTCAAGCACGTTACCGTGTAGACAAAGCGGGTATCATCCACGCTGCGATCGGTCAAGTTGGCTTTGAAGCTGCTGCTGTTCGTTCAAACGTTGAAGCTTTAGTTGCTGACTTGAAAAAGTTAAAACCTGCAACTTCTAAAGGCGTATACATCAAAAAGATCACTTTAAGCTCAACTATGGGTCCTGGTCTTATCGTTGATGTAAACAACGTTGCTAACTAAGTTTTACTTAGCTAGACAGAATTTTAAAGCCCTGAGTAAGTTTTAAAGCAATGCTTTAAAGCTTACGCAAGAAACGTAAGTTTCAAGCGAACTTAGGCAAACTTTGAATTGATAAATATTTATTTATCAGCGTCAAAGACCTCAGGCGAGGGCAGTTTTATGCTGCTTTCTTAAAACTTCAGCCTGCGTAGACGCGGTGGTGTGATTTATTCCTCCTCCGCGTGTAAATTCAGCGATGAATTTACGAATTGGGAGTGTGCTTTGCGTAAGCACATAAATCACCTTAGGAGGTTTTACAATGGCTCTTCTTATCGAAGGCAAAAAACAGATCGTAGCGGAAGTTAACGCTGTTGCTTCGACTGCTTTCACTGCTGTTGTTGCTGACTACCAAGGTTTAACCGTTGAGCAATTAACTGCTCTACGTGTTGAAGCTCGTAAACTAGGTGTTGTTACACGTATCGTGCGTAACACTTTAGCTAAACGTGCTCTTCAAGATACTCAATTTGATATCTTGAACGACAACCTTGTTGGCCCAACAATTTTAGCTTTCTCTACTTCTGAAGACGACATGGGCGCAGCTGCTCGCTTGTTCGAAGAATTCGCTAAAACTAACAAAGCATTTGAACTTAAAGCTGCTGCATTTGACGGCAAACTTTATCAAGGTGCAGAAGTTAGCGTTATCGCGAACCTTCCGAACCAAGAAAAAGCGCTTACTATGCTTGCAAACGTTCTTCAAGCTCCTATTTCGAAATTGGGTCGCCTTATTACTGCGCTCAAAGAGAAAAACGAGTCAGAAGCTGCTTAAGCTTAATAAATCAATTTCCACACCATTCAATCCCCATTTGGAGTTATTCTCATGGCTTTAACTAACGAAGAAATCCTAAACGCAGTTGCAGAAAAAACTGTTCTTGAACTTGTTGAACTTATCTCTGCTTTCGAAGAGAAATTCAACGTATCTGCTGCTGCTGTAGCTGTAGCTGCTGCTGGTCCTGCTGCTGCTGCTGCTGAAGAACAAACTGAATTCAACGTTGAGTTGACTTCATTCGGCGCGAACAAAGTTGCTGTAATTAAAGCAGTTCGTGAAGCTACTGGCCTTGGCTTAAAAGAAGCTAAAGACATGGTTGAAGGCGCTCCTGCTGTTCTTAAAGAAGGCGTTTCTAAAGAAGAAGGCGAAGAGCTTAAAGCTAAACTTGAAGCAGCTGGTGCTCAAGTTACACTTAAGTAATTGCTTAAGGGAGTTGGTTTTTTTATAATCAGCTCCAAAAAATGGCTGGTGGCCCTTGGGTCATCAGCCTTTTTGCGTTACAATAATCGGCTCGATTTTTGTTTGCATGCAGTAAACGTCATACAAATTAAAAATAAAGATAAAAATCAAACATTTACCAATATTTTTTTGCCTAAAAATATTGTTAAGCGTTTTTATACCACTTAAAAATTGCAGCATTTGTAAAAAGTGGTGGCCATATCGGCCTGCGTAAATCCTTCTAAGTCCGTTCTGCAGGCGGACTTGGTTCACTTTCCGAGGACTCCAGATGGCATACTCATATACCGAAAAGAAACGGATCCGTAAGAATTTTGGTAAATTGCCCCAAGTGATGGACGTGCCGTACTTGCTCGCGATTCAAGTCGACTCGTACAGAACGTTCTTACAAGACGGTAAAACTCCAAAAAACCGCGATGATATTGGCCTTCAAGCCGCGTTTCGTTCAGTTTTCCCAATTGAAAGTTATTCTGGCAATGCTGCTTTAGAATTTGTTGAGTATAGTCTTGGTAAACCTGAGTTTGACGTTCGTGAGTGTATCCTTCGCGGCTCAACTTATGCGGCACCAATGCGTGTTAAAATTCGTTTGATCCTTAAAGATCGCGAAACGAAGTCAATTAAAGACGTACGCGAGCAAGAAGTATACATGGGTGAAATTCCACTCATGACTGAAAACGGTACCTTCGTGATTAACGGTACTGAGCGTGTAATCGTATCTCAGTTACACCGTTCACCAGGCGTATTCTTCGATCATGACAAGGGCAAGACTCACTCAAGTGGTAAAGTGCTTTATTCAGCACGTATCATTCCTTACCGTGGTTCATGGTTAGACTTTGAATTCGACGCAAAAGATTTAGTCTACGTACGTATTGACCGTCGCCGTAAATTACTTGCGACTGTAGTACTACGTGCTTTAGGTTATGACAATACACAAATTCTAGACTTGTTCTACGAAAAAGTGCCTGTATACCTAGACATGGGCAGCTACCAGATTGACCTTGTACCAGAACGCCTGCGTGGCGAAATGGCACAATTTGATATTGCTGATAATGACGGCAAAATCATTGTAGAACAAGGCAAACGTATTAATGCGCGTCACGTACGTCAAATGGAAGCAGCGGGCTTAACCAAGCTTTCTGTACCTGATGAGTACTTGTACGAGCGTATCACTGCTGAAGATATTCAGTTACGTGATGGCGATGTGATCGCTGCAAATACCTTGTTAAGCCATGAAATTATGGTGAAATTGGCTGAAGGCGGTGTTAAACAATTTAACATTCTATTCACCAACGATATCGACCGCGGTTCATTCATTGCAGATTCTCTACGTGCCGACACGACAGTAAACCGTGACGAAGCATTGGTAGAAATCTACAAAGTCATGCGTCCAGGCGAGCCACCAACAAAAGAAGCGGCTGAAAACTTATTCAACAACT
>CAVBYE010000006.1:0-3758 GCA_963599285.1 Bacteroidaceae bacterium
GTGAACTTGATTTGGACTTGGGGTCACCCAGAAGTATACATCTTGGTATTACCAGCATTTGGTATTTACTCAGAAGTGGTATCAACGTTCTCTCGTAAAACGTTGTTCGGTTACAAATCTATGGTGTATGCAACCATCGCGATCACAGTACTTGCGTTCGTTGTTTGGTTACACCACTTCTTCACGATGGGTGCTGGTGCCAACGTTAACGCGTTCTTCGGTATCATGACCATGATTATTGCGATCCCAACAGGTGTGAAAATCTTCTCTTGGTTATTCACCATGTATAAGGGTCGTATTAGCTTCACAACACCAATGCTATGGACACTTGGCTTCCTTGTGACTTTCGGTATCGGTGGTTTAACGGGCGTATTAATGGCAGTTCCACCAGCGGACTTCTTAGTACATAACTCGTTATTCTTGATTGCTCACTTCCATAACGTAATTATTGGTGGTGTAGTATTCGGTATGTTCGCAGGTATCATCTTCTACTGGCCGAAAATGTTCGGTTGGAGACTGAATGAGACTTGGGGTAAAGCTGCATTCTGGTTCTGGTTCTTCGGTTTCTATTTTGCATTCATGCCACTTTATATCCTTGGTTTCATGGGTATGACACGTCGTTTGAATACATATAACAACCCAGAATGGGATCCGTACATCGCAATCGCGTTCTTCGGTTCTGTGCTTGTTTTACTTGGTATTCTTTGCTTCATCATGCAAATCGTGGTTGGTTTCTTACAACGCAACCAACGTATCGACTACACAGGCGATGCATGGGATGGCCGTACTTTAGAATGGGCAACGTCTTCTCCTGCGCCGTTCTATAACTTTGCGCATCTTCCTAAGATCAATGGTATTGATACATTCTGGAATGACAAAGAAAACGGTGTTGCTTACGTAAAACCTACGTCATATGAAGACATTCATATGCCAACCAACCGTGCTGCGGGTATTGTTATCGCGTTAATTATTACCGTGATGGGCTTTGCTTTAATCTGGCACATTTGGTGGTTAGCAATCGTGACTTTCGCTGCGTCAATCATTAGCTTCATCGTGTCTTCGTTCACGAAGAAAGTGGACTACTATGTTCCTGCTGCTGAAGTTAAACGTATTGAAGACGAACGCTTTGCAATTCTTGAAAAACACTTGAAGAAGGACTAAGACAATGGCTGACGTACTTCATCACGACAACCATGGACATGATGAGCATCATCACCACGATGATACTGACATCACGGTCTTTGGTTTCTGGACTTATTTGATGAGTGACCTTGTACTTTTCGGTACACTCTTCATTGCGTTCGCTGTTTTAAGTAGCCACATTCCTGTGGGTACGCCAAGTGCAAAAGATTTATTCGAAAACTCTTTAGGTTTCGTATTAACTGAAACTTTTGCATTACTTATCTCTTCTGTAACCTTTGGTTTTGCAGTGCTTGCTGCATACAAAAAAGACGCTGGGAAAGTATTAACTTGGTTAGGCATCACATGGGTATTCGGTGCGATCTTCATCGGTATGGAACTTTATGAGTTTAATCATTTAGTTCATGCTGGCCATGGTCCAAGCACAAGTGCGTTCTTATCTGCGTTCTTTACTTTAGTTGGTACGCACGGTATTCACGTAACTTCAGGTTTAGTCTGGATGCTGGTATTAATGTTCCAAATCAAGAAATATGGTTTGACATTACCAAACATGCGTCGTCTTGCTTGCCTAAGCTTGTTCTGGCACTTCCTTGACATCGTTTGGATCTGTGTATTCAGCGTAGTTTACTTAATGGGAGTTCTATAATGAGTCACGATCATAACGCGGCTGGTGCTTCACACGGCAATGTTAAACAATACACGATTGGTTTCATTCTTTCTGTTCTATTGACCGTTATTCCATTTGGTATGGTCATGGCAGGTATGCACAATGAAAGCCGTGGTTTAGTTGTTGCGGTTATCGCGATTACTGCTGTTGCTCAGATTCTTGTTCAATTGGTTTACTTCTTGCACATGAACTCTTCTTCAGAGCAACGTTGGAACGTGATTGCATTCGTGTATACGATCCTATGTATTGCTGTTCTTTTGATCGGCTCTGTATGGATCATGAACTACTTACACTACAACATGATGATCTAAACTGGTTGTCATGCTGAAGAAGTATTTATTCCTGACTAAGCCAGGGATTCTCTTTGGTAACTTCGTTACCACTTTGGGCGGCTACTTTGTAGCCGCTCAAGGTTCTGTAGATTTCCTACTTTTGCTGCTTACCCTCCTTGGCACAACTTTAGTTGTCGCTTCTGGATGTGTGGTCAATAACGTGATTGACCAAGACATCGACCACAAAATGCAACGCACTCAAAATCGTGCGATGGTGAAAAAAACGGTTTCGGTTCCTGTTGCCCTTGTTTACGCATTGGTATTAGGCGTGATCGGTTTTGGTATTTTATGGTTCTGGGTAAATGCATACGCTTTTCTCTTTGCAGTGATTGGTTACGTGTTCTATGTTGGCTTCTATAGCTTATGGACCAAACGAACCAGTATTCATCAAACTGTAATTGGCAGTATTTCTGGTGCAAGCCCACCTGTCATTGGATATACCGCGGTTGCCAATCAATTTGACATGGCGGCACTCCTGATTTTCTTAGGATATGCACTGTGGCAAATGCCCCATTCTTGGGCGATTGCAATTTATCGTTTCGATGACTATAAAAATGCCGGGATTCCGATTCTTCCTGTGGCGCGTAGTATTTTACGTACCAAAATTGAATCACTGATTTACGTGGTGTTATTTACCGTTGCAATGAATGGTTTATTCATCTATGGCTATGCCAACTGGATGTACTTGATCATTTTAAATGCGCTGTGTATATATTGGTTATATTTGGCAGTCCTTGGCTTTAAAGTAGCTGCTGAACAAGACCAACTTTGGGCAAAACGCTTTTTCTTATTCTCGGTTATTTTAATTACCGTGATCAGTTTATGCTTTAGTTTTACCTCCACTGCACCTGTAATCAATACGGTTATTTTTTAAAAGATAGACACGCGCTATCTTTTAAAAGCCGTCTTCTGCTCGTTTCCCCCTCTCTTTCAACTTGTGTTGCCTTCCATTGAGATTTCGACATTTCTCAATAACTTCGCTTGTATTTCTCAGTTAAACGGTCTAAAATCGCGTTTCGCAATTATTGCGACATAACTTCGGTTATGACTCCTTGCCCCTAACAATTGCGTTAGCGGCTGTATAATCCGTAAGGAGCTGACAATGCGTCACTACGAAATCGTACTTCTGGTACACCCAGATCAAAGCGATCAAGTTGTGGGTATGGTAGAACGTTACCTAACTCACATCAAAGAAGCTGAAGGTCAAATTCACCGCTTAGAAGATTGGGGCCGTCGCCAATTGGCTTACCCAATTAACAAAATTCACAAAGCGCACTACATTTTAATGAACGTTGAATGTGGTCAATCGACTCTTGATGAGCTTGAAGAATTGTTCCGTTACAACGACGCGATCCTTCGTAACCTTATCATCCGTCGTGAAAACGCAATCACTGAAGAGTCTTTATTGGCTAAGAGTGCTGAAGAAAAACGTGCGCGTAAAGCTCAACGTGAAGAAGCACAACAAGCTAACCAAGACGCTGCTGAAGCTTAAGGAGAACACTAAATGGCACGTTTCTACCGTCGTCGTAAGTTCTGCCGCTTTACAGCTGAGAACGTTACTTATATCGACTACAAAGATATCGATACTTTAAAACAGTACATCACTGAAAACGGCAAGA
>CAVBYE010000007.1:0-3566 GCA_963599285.1 Bacteroidaceae bacterium
CACGACGAATACGGTCAAGAAGCGATGTTTTACCATGGTCAACGTGACCCATGATGGTCACAACTGGCGCACGTGTTGTTTGCGCGCCACGTGCTTCTTCAGCTTGCTCAAGTAAGTTATCTTCCGCTTGAGTTTCTGATACAAGCACTGGGTTGTGGCCCATTTCTTCTACGATTAATGCCGCAATTTCTTGGTCAATCGCTTGGTTTTGTGTAACCAATTCACCCATTTTCATGAGTGACTTAATGACTTCACGTACTTTAACGGCCATTTTTGCAGCTAAGTCAGCAACAATAATAGTCTCGCCAATTTCTACGTCATAAACTTGTTTTTTAACAGGTTTTTCGAAGCCATGTTTGTTCGATTGACTTGTTTTCAAACCACGTTTATGTGAGTTGTCACGGAAAGATTGCTCTTCGCCACGACGACCACCTTTCTTAGAAGTACGTGTATTGTTCGTGTTGGTACCACGTTTAATTTCACGGTCTTCTTTTGCAAACGAGTCTTCGTACGCTTGACCGACAAGACCTGCTGCAAGTGGAGAATCATCCACAACACGAATTGTTGGTGCATTGTCTTCAGCTGAGTACTTAGACGCCATTTGACGCATTTGCTCAAGTGTACGTTGCTGTGCAGCTTCTGCCGCTTCACGACGTGCTGCTTCTTCCACTGCTTTTAATTTTGCAGCTTCAGCTTCACGCGCGCGTTTTTGTTCTGGCGTTTCAACTTGTTTTACTTGTGCTTTAATCACAGGTTTATTGGTTGATTTACGCTTTACAACAACGGCTGCTTTCGAAGTTTCTTGCTTTTCACTGCTTTGTTTTGCAGCGGCACGCATTGCTTCTAGTGCTTGAGTTGCTTTGTTTTCACCAACTGACGCTTTTGCTGGGCTGTCAGTGTGTGCTTTTGCCTTTTCAGCCTCAGCTTTCGCCAATGCTTCTGCTTTAATCTGCTCTGGATCTGGCTTTACAAACGTATGTTTCTTACGAACTTCTACGTTAATTGTTTTCGCCTTACCTGAGGTACTTGCTACCTTAGCGGTACTGGTTGTTTTACGTTTCAACGTGACTTGTCCTGCTTGACCCGCGTCTTGACCATGAAGTTTCTTCAAATGCTTAACGAGGGTATCTTGTTGTTCTGTGGAAATAATATCTTCAGGCTTACGTTGCGGTAAGCCTGCATCACGAACTTGCTCTAGGAGCGTCTCAACAGAACGGTTAACGCTATTTGCTACCTCTTGAATCGACTTGTTCGCCATGTATTACCTCCTAGTTAAACCATGATTCGCGCGCTTTCATAATGAGTTGACCCGCTTTCTCAGCACCTAGACCTTCGATGTCTTCGATATCGTCTGTCGCCTGATCAGCAAGATCGTCGACAGTGATAACACCACGAGCAGCAAGCGCGTAGGCAATCTCTTGTGTCATTCCTTCCATTGCAAGAAGTTCAGCACTTGGATCTTGGATATTTTCTTGTTGTTTCAATGCATCCGCTAAAGTGATTTCTTTAGCACGTGCTTGTAACATCTCTACTGTTGCAGCATCTAATTCGATTTCGTCGAATGTTTCTGCTGGAACATAGGCAATTTCTTCTAATGAAGTGAAGCCCATTTCCACCAATGCCATCGCAAGATCTTCAGCAATGTCTAGACGCGTTACAAACATGTCTAAGTATTGTTGCTGTTCATCTTGTTGACGTGCTTGGTATTCTGATTCAAGCATCATATTCAGTTTAAAGCCAGTTAATTCTGACGCTAAACGAACGTTTTGACCTTGTGAACCAATAGCACGAGCAAGCTGATCGCTAGTTGCGAAGATGATGTCAGCTGTACGCTCTTCTTCATCAATCACAATACCGGTTACATCAGCAGGTTCTAGTGCACTTGCGATGTACTGTGCAGGATCATCTGACCATACCACAACGTCAATACGTTCACCATTGAGTTCTTGTTGAACCGCTTGGATACGTGTACCACGCATACCAATACATGCACCAACAGGATCAATACGGTGATCGTTTGTTTTCACTGCAATTTTAGCACGAACACCCGGTTGACGAGCTGCGGCTTTAATTTCAATGATTTCTTCAGAAATTTCTGGAATTTCTTTTTTCATTAATGCCATAAGCATTTCAGGCTTCGCACGCGAAAGTTGTAGCTGTGCGCCACGGCCTTCACGGTTCACGTTGAAAAGAATGGCATTAATGCGTTGTTTAGGACGCAAAATTTCTTTTGCGATCATTTCTTCACGCGCAAGATAGGCTTCTGCATTTTCACCAAGATCAATAATGAAGCCATCTTTGGTTTGTTTTTTCACTTCACCGTAGATGAGCTCACCAACTTTAGATTCGTATGCATCTGCAATTAACGCACGCTCTGCTTCACGAATCTTTTGAACAATCACTTGTTTCGCAATTTGTGCAGCAATACGACCGAAGTCAATCGATTCAACTTCAAGCTCACGAATATCACCAATTGACCATTTCGCAGGATCTACATCAGAGATCGCGTCTTGGCACGCTGGCATTTCATGGTCTTCATCAGCAACCACTTCCCATTGACGGAAAGTTGCATAGTCACCAGTCTTACGATCGATTTCCACACGTAAACGTGCTTCTTCAGAGTGTGTGCCTTCGTAAAATTTCTTTTTAGTCGCTGCAACTAACGCTTGTTCAAGCGCTTCAAAAATTGCTTCACGACTTACGCCTTTTTCGTTACTAACCGTTTCTACTACGGTAAGAATTTCACGTGCCATAAGTCACCTATTCGTTCAGATTCTTATACGGATTAATCTTGATAGACTAAATTTGCTTTATCAATGTTATGACTGTCGATTTCAAGTACTTGTTGCTTTTCAACTTCTACTTGAATCATTTCATTTTCAAGATCGACAGCAACTAATTTTGCTTGGAATTTACGACGGTTATCTACAGCACTGATCAGACGTAACGCCACTTGTTGACCAATATACGCTGACATCTGCTCTAATTGGAAGAATGGACGGTCCCAACCTGGAGAAGACACTTCTAATGAGTATTCACCAGAAATCGGATCGTGTACATCGAGCATTGCGCCCACTTGCTGCGTTACGCGAACACAGTCTTGTACACCAATACCACGACCTTGCTCTTCTTCACCATCTTCATTTAAGACAGGTGCAGCATTTTCGTCTAGGGGTTTGTCGATAAAAATACGTAATAAAGAACGTTTCCCTTGTGGCAAGAATTCAATGCCCCACAGGTCAACACCACAGGCTTGCACAGCAGGAGCGATTAGGTCTTGGAGTGCTTGGGTTTTATTTGATAGCTTCATGTACTCTCGTCAATTTTGTGCGATTCAAGGGTCAGGACGACCAGCTTTTAGACAGGACTATAATAGTAGTGAAACATGACTATTTGACCAATTGATGTCGACACTACCCGATAGCCAATAAAAAAGGGCGTAAATCGCCCCAATTACGCACAGAAAACCATAGTCCACTGTGCAAAAAGGCCCACCTGTTGTGAGCCTTTTAGAAACTTGGTAGCGGGAGCTGGATTTGAACCAACGACCTTCGGGTTATGAGCCC
>CAVBYE010000008.1:0-3742 GCA_963599285.1 Bacteroidaceae bacterium
CGTATGAAGTTCAACCGTCGTTTGGGTCGTCCTTACGAAGTGGGTACAGATCAGAAGTCACGTGAAGTTGAAGGCATTCTTTCGAACGAAGACATCACTGATGTATTAAAAACATTAGTTGAAATCCGTAACGGTAAAGGTGAAGTCGACGATATCGACCACTTAGGTAACCGTCGTGTTCGTTCAGTTGGTGAAATGACTGAAAACCAATTCCGTGTAGGTTTAGTTCGTGTAGAACGTGCGGTTAAAGAACGTTTATCACAAGCTGAAACGGACAACTTGTCTCCGCAAGATTTAATCAACGCGAAGCCTGTTGCTGCTGCAATCAAAGAATTCTTTGGTTCAAGCCAGTTGTCTCAATTCATGGACCAAAACAACCCGTTGTCTGAAATTACACACAAACGTCGTGTATCAGCATTAGGCCCGGGTGGTTTAACACGTGAACGTGCAGGCTTTGAAGTACGTGACGTACATCAAACTCACTATGGTCGTGTTTGTCCAATTGAAACGCCGGAAGGTCCAAACATTGGTTTGATCAACTCGCTTTCTGTATACGCAAAATGTAACAACTTTGGTTTCTTAGAAACACCTTACCGTAAAGTTGTTGATGGCCGTGTAACAGACGAAGTTGAATACTTATCTGCAATTGAAGAAGTAGGTACTGTGATTGCACAGGCCGATTCTCTGGTTGATACAGACGGTAACCTTTTAGAAGAAGTTGTATCTGTACGTCACCAAGGTGACTTCGTACGTATGCCACCAGAAAAAGTCACCCATATGGATGTATCTGCTCAGCAGGTTGTATCTGTAGCGGCGTCACTGATTCCGTTCCTTGAGCACGATGACGCCAACCGTGCGTTAATGGGTTCAAACATGCAGCGTCAGGCTGTTCCTACGTTAATCGCAGACAAACCACTTGTGGGTACAGGTATGGAAGCGAACGTAGCACATGACTCTGGTGTATGTGTAATCGCACAGCGTGGCGGTCGTATCGAATTTGTTGACGCATCACGTGTAGTGATTCGCGTAAACGAAGACGAAATGGTTGCGGGTGAAGCAGGTGTAGATATCTACAACTTGATCAAATACACACGTTCGAACCAAAACACCTGTATTAACCAAAAAGTTCTTGTGAACTTAGGTGATCAAGTGGGTCGTGGCGATGTACTTGCTGATGGTCCATCGACTGATGGCGGTGAGCTTGCACTTGGTCAAAACATGCGTGTCGCGTTCATGACGTGGAACGGTTACAACTACGAAGACTCGATCTTGTTATCTGAGCGCGTACTTCAAGAAGACCGTTTAACATCAATCCACATTCAAGAATTATCATGTGTAGCACGTGATACGAAATTGGGTGCGGAAGAAATTACTGCCGACATTCCAAACGTGGGTGAAGCAGCACTTTCTAAACTTGATGAGTCAGGTATTGTTTACATCGGTGCTGAAGTTACAGCGGGTGACATCCTTGTCGGTAAAGTAACACCTAAGGGCGAAACTCAACTTACTCCAGAAGAAAAACTGCTTCGCGCGATCTTCGGCGAAAAAGCAGCTGACGTAAAAGATTCATCTTTACGCGTATCTTCAGGTGTTAAAGGTACTGTAATTGACGTTCAAGTGTTTACACGTGACGGTCTTGAAAAAGACGAACGTGCTCAAGCAATTGAAAAAGCACAATTAGATGCATACCGTAAAGATTTAAAAGAAGAGTTCAAAATCTTCGAAGAAGCAGCGCGTGAACGTATTATCCGTTTACTTGCGGGTCAAGAATCAAACGGTGGCGGTACCACTAAACGTGGCGATAAGTTAACTGAAGACTTACTTGCTGGTTTAGAACTTGTTGACTTAATGGATATCCAACCAGTTGACGAAGGTATTGCTGAGCGCTTAACTCAAATTCAAGTATTCTTGAAAGAGAAGAGCCAAGAGATCGACGAGAAATTTGCTGAGAAAAAACGCAAACTTTCTACAGGTGATGAACTGACAACTGGCGTATTGAAAGTTGTTAAAGTTTACTTAGCTGTTAAACGTCGCATCCAACCGGGTGATAAGATGGCGGGTCGTCACGGTAACAAAGGTGTTGTATCTAACATCCTACCTGTAGAAGACATGCCACACGATGCCAACGGTGTACCTGTAGACGTAGTACTTAACCCACTGGGTGTACCGTCACGTATGAACGTGGGTCAGATTCTTGAAACTCACTTAGGTATGGCGGCAAAAGGTCTTGGCGATCAAATCGACAAGATGATGAAAGAGCAACGTACTGTTCTTGAGCTTCGTGAATTCTTAGACAAGATTTACAACAAAGTGGGTGGCGAGCAAGAAGATCTTGATAGCTTAACTGATGAAGAGATCTTGAAACTTTCTGGCAACTTACGTGTTGGTGTTCCTTTAGCAACGCCAGTATTCGATGGTGCTGAAGAGTCACAAATCAAAGACTTACTCGAACTTGGTGGCATCTCACGTACAGGTCAAACTGTATTGTATGATGGTCGTACCGGTGAACGTTTCGACCGTCCTGTAACTGTAGGTTACATGTACATGCTGAAACTGAACCACTTGGTTGACGACAAGATGCATGCGCGTTCTACTGGTTCTTACTCTTTAGTGACCCAGCAGCCGCTTGGTGGTAAAGCACAGTTCGGTGGTCAGCGTTTCGGTGAGATGGAAGTTTGGGCACTTGAAGCTTACGGTGCCGCTTACACGCTACAAGAAATGTTAACCGTGAAATCGGATGACGTTGAAGGTCGTACCCGTATCTATAAGAACATTGTAGATGGTAACCATTATATGGACCCAGGTATGCCTGAATCGTTCAACGTATTGACCAAAGAGATCCGTTCTTTAGGTATCAACATTGAACTGAAAAATGGTGACTAATTAGTTCCATTTAATCCCCCCAACCCCCTGAGTTCAGGGGGGGATTTACTCCTCTTAATCTTAAGGGGAGTTTCCCGCTTAAATAGGCGGGATCGATGGGGGATTAGTTCAGTTAAAAAACAATATTTGTGACCCAGTTGGGAAGCGAAAATCTTCTCAACACACGGAGAAAAAAATTGAAAGACTTGCTCGATATCATGCGCAAAAAGACGGACTCAGACGGTCACGCTCCTGTAGAGTTTGATCGCATCCGTATTGGTCTTGCGTCACCAGAAATGATTAAGTCGTGGTCTCATGGTGAAGTTAAAAAGCCTGAAACCATTAACTACCGTACCTTCAAACCAGAACGTGACGGTTTATTCTGTGCCAAAATCTTTGGTCCAGTAAAAGATTACGAATGCTTGTGTGGTAAATACAAGCGTATGAAATACAAAGGCGTCATTTGTGAAAAATGTGGCGTTGAAGTAACAACTGCGAAAGTTCGTCGTGAGCGTATGGGTCACATTGAACTTGCATCTCCAGTTGCACATATTTGGTTCTTAAAATCACTGCCTAGCCGTATCGGTCTTTTATTAGACATGACGCTACGTGATATCGAACGCGTATTGTATTTCGAATCTTACGTTGTTACCGATCCAGGTATGACACCGTTTGAAAAATACCAACTTCTAAACGATGAAGAATACTTCAATGCGTTAGAAGAACACGGTGACGAATTCATCGCTAAGATGGGTGCTGAAGCGGTTCAAGACTTGTTAAAAGACATCGATCTTGAAAACGAAATTTCACGTCTACGTGAAGAAATTCCAAACACAACTTCAGAAACGAAGCTTAAAAAAGCATCTAAACGTTTGAAGTT
>CAVBYE010000009.1:0-7490 GCA_963599285.1 Bacteroidaceae bacterium
TCAACGTAAGCCATCGGTGCAGCATCACCTGCACGGAAGCCCGCTTTAAGAACACGTAGATAACCGCCGTTACGAGTTTTGTAACGAGGGCCAAGAACGGTAAATAATTTACCAACAGTTGCTGCTGAACGAGTACGAGCAAACGCTAAACGACGGTTTGCAACTGTATCGTTTTTAGCTAAAGTGATTAAAGGCTCAGCAACACGACGTAACTCTTTTGCTTTAGGCACAGTAGTTTTGATTAACTCGTGCTCGAACAAAGAATTAGCCATGTTTTGGAACATCGCTTTACGATGACTGCTTGTACGGCCTAATTTCACACCACTATTACGATGACGCATGGTGATAGTCCTACTTAATTAACGGCTACGATAGGCAAAGCGGTCGTCCATGCGGAGGCTAGCCGGTGGCCAGTTCTCTAAACGCATGCCGAGCTGTAAGCCTTTCGATGCCAGAACATCTTTGATCTCAGTAAGCGATTTTTTACCCAAGTTAGGAGTTTTGAGCAACTCCACTTCGGTACGCTGTACAAGATCACCAATGTAGTAAATGTTTTCTGCTTTCAAACAGTTAGCAGAACGAACAGTAAGCTCTAGATCATCTACTGGACGAAGCAAGATCGGGTCAACTTCTTCACGAGGTTCTTGAGCAACTGGTGCTTGATCTTTTTGCAGGTCAACAAAAATCGCGATTTGTTGTTGCAAGATCGTTGCTGCCTTACGAATTGCTTCTTCAGGATCAACAGTACCATTTGTTTCAAGATCAATGATCAGCTTATCAAGGTCAGTACGTTGTTCTACACGAGCGTTTTCCACTGTGTAAGACACACGTTTGATTGGGCTATAAGACGCATCTAATTGTAAGCGACCTACCGGGCGAGTTTCGCCTTCTGGGAAGCGTGAATCAGAAGTTTCATAACCACGACCTTGAGCAACTTTCAGGCGCATCTTAAGATTGCCTGTAGCACTCAATGTGCCGATCAAATGTTCAGGGTTAACCACTTCAACATTATGAGGTAAACGAAGGTCAGCCGCAGTTACATCGCCTGGACCTTGTTTCTCTAATGTTAAATAAGCTTCATTTTGATCGAACAGCTTAATCGACAATCCTTTTAGGTTCAGCAAGAGCTCGACGATGTCCTGCTGCAAGCCTTCCAAAGTACTGTACTCGTGCTCAACACCTTCAATCTCTACTTCAACCACAGCTGCGCCAGGTAAAGAAGAAAGAAGGATGCGACGTAAAGCATTACCTAGAGTATGACCAAAGCCACGCTCTAAAGGTTCTAGAATAACTTTTGCCGAGGTCCCGCTTGCCGCTTCGACCTTGATCGCTTGCGGAGTTAGAAACTCATTTGCAGTACGCGTCATTATTGCTACCTCAAGGATTATTTAGAATACAATTCTACAATCAAGCTTTCGTTGATTTCAGCAGGTAAATCAGAACGATCTGGAGCAGTTTTGAACGTACCTTCTAATTTAGAATGGTCTACTTCCATCCAAGAAGGAGTGCCACGTTGAGCAGCTAATTCAATTGCGTTTTTAATACGTAATTGTTGTTTAGCGCCTTCGTGAACTGCAATCACGTCACCAGCTTTAACTTGGATAGACGCGATGTTAACGCGACGGCCATTTAAAGTGATTGAACGGTGAGATACTAACTGACGAGCTTCTGCACGTGTAGAACCAAAACCCATGCGATAAACAACGTTATCAAGACGGCTTTCAAGTAACTTTAATAAGTTCTCGCCAGTTGCGCCTTTAACACGAGCTGCTTCTTTGTAGTAGTTACTAAATTGACGTTCTAAAACACCGTACATACGACGTACTTTTTGTTTTTCACGTAATTGTAGTGAGTACTCAGATTGTTTGCTGCCACGAGCACCGCCGTGTTGGCCAGGCGCTTTAGCATGTTTTTTAGTCTTAACGTCAAATGGTTTAACGCCAGATTTAAGCTGCAGGTCAGTCCCTTCGCGACGAGAGAGTTTGCATTTTGGACCAATATAACGAGCCATGAATGTTTCTCCTTACACGCGACGTTTTTTAGGTGGACGGCAACCGTTGTGAGGAATTGGTGTCACATCGGTAATGCTGTTAATCTTATAACCCACTGCGCCTAATGCACGTACCGCAGACTCACGACCTGGACCAGGACCTTTTACAAGGACGTCTAGGTTTTTCAAACCGTAATCTAAAGCTGCTTTACCAGCAACTTCAGCAGCTACCTGAGCAGCGAACGGAGTTGATTTACGTGAACCACGGAAGCCTTGTCCACCTGAGGTAGCCCAAGCCAATGCATTACCTTGACGATCGGTAATCGTTACAATGGTGTTATTAAAAGACGCGTGAATGTGTGCAACACCTTCAGAGACGGTACGAGTGACCTTCTTGCGTGTGCGAGTATCTTTAGCCATCTTTTAGCTTCCAGAAATCTTACTTTTTAATCGGTTTGCGCGGACCTTTACGGGTACGAGCGTTAGTTTTTGTGCGTTGACCGCGGACAGGCAAGCTACGACGATGACGAAGACCACGGTAGCAGCCTAAATCCATTAAACGTTTAATGTTCATGGAAATTTCGCGACGTAAGTCACCTTCGGTCGGAACCTTAGCAACTTCTGCACGAATCGCATCAAGCTGAGCATCATCTAACTCACGGATCTTAGTAGTAGTCGCAATACCAACAGCAGCTAAGATTTGCTTAGCAGTGTGGCGACCAATACCAAAGATGTAAGTAAGAGAGATAACAGCGTGCTTGTTATCCGGAATGTTTACACCGGCAATACGAGCCATTCACTTTCTCCAAAAAGGCAGTAGAGATAATCAACCGCCCCACAAAAATCTTGAGGGGCGGATAATAACCTAATTAGCCTACTGAAATCAACAGGTCTTTAGTTAGATTAACCTTGACGCTGCTTATGACGAGGTTCAGCGCTACAAATCACGCGGATAACCCCATTACGACGGATAACTTTACAGCTACCACAAATTTTCTTTACAGAAGCTTGTACTTTCATGATGAAACCTCTAAGTGCGCTTATCCCTTAGGATGAGCAGTCGTTTTTCTCATTAATGTTTGATTATCGTACTGGTGCGAGGTGAGATGAGCTTGTAGCTGAGCCATAAAGTCCATCACCACAACCACAACGATCAGTAAAGATGTCCCACCCAAGCTGAATGGAATACCAAATGAGCTTTGCAGCACCATTGGCATTAAACACACTACTGTGATGTAGATTGCGCCAATAAAAGTCAAACGATTGAGAATATGATCTAAGTAACGAGCAGTTTGCTCACCTGGGCGTATACCCGGTACATAAGCTCCGCTACGTTTCAAATTCTCTGACACTTCTTTCGGGCTAAACACTAGCGCCGTATAGAAATAACAGAAGAAGATAATTAACGCACCGAAGAGCACCAAATACAACGGCTGTCCAGGCGACAATACCAATGCCAAATCTTGTAGGCTACGTTGAATTACACCTGCATCAGGATCCGCACTTCCGACCCATTGACCTAAGCTCGCTGGGAACAAAAGCAATGAACTCGCAAAAATTGCGGGAATCACACCAGCCATATTAATTTTTAATGGCAAATGCGTCTGCTGTGCAGTAAATACACGACGACCTTGTTGTTTCTGAGCATAGTTTACCGGAATGCGACGCTGCGCCTTCTCAATAAACACAATTGCTGCTAATACCGCCAATGATAACAGAGCGAAGACCGCTAAGCCAATTAAACTTGACTGACCATTATCGATTGAAGAGAACGATTGCATGACCAAAGTCGGCAATCCTGCAACAATACCTGCGAAGATGATCATGGAAATACCATTACCCACCCCACGCTCGGTGATCTGTTCGCCCAACCACATTAAGAACATGGTGCCTGCCACTAAAGACGTCACTGCCGGAATGTAAAAAGCTAGTCCTGACGTTAAGGTAATCCCTTGACTAATCAGACCAGCACACATACCAACTGCTTGTACAATGGCAAGGAACAACGTGCCTTGACGCGTATATTGGTTAATCTTACGTTTGCCTTGCTCACCTTCTTTTTTCAAAGCTTCGAGCGAAGGAACCACAGTCGACATTAACTGCACAATAATTGACGCAGAAATATACGGCATGATCCCTAAAGCAAGAATGGACATTCGCTCTAATGCACCACCTGAGAACATATTAAACAAACCCAGGATCGTACCTGAGTTTGCATTAAAAAGATTCTCAAGCGCAGCATTATTAATGCCCGGTACTGGAATATGCGCTCCTAGTCGAAAGACCAGCAACGCACCAATGAGAAACATCATTCGGCGAATAATTTCACGGTATTTCACATGAAATGGCTGACCTTTCATCATGTTCACATGACCTGACGAACTAGGAGTCATAGACACTGGAGATTACTCCTCGACTTTGCCGCCAGCAGCTTCAACAGCAGCTTTAGCGCCTTTAGTCACAGCAACACCTTGAATAGTGAATGCGCGAGTAATTTCACCAGAAAGTACGATACGAGCACGTAACATATCTTTACGTACAACGTTCGCAGCTTTTAAAGTTTCAAGAGACACGATGTCGCCTTCAACTTTAGCAAGCTCAGATAAACGTACTTCAGCAGTTTTCAAAGCGATTTGGCTAGTGAAGCCGAATTTAGGCAAACGACGATAAAGTGCTGTTTGACCGCCTTCGAAACCTGGACGAGTACCACCGCTCTTACGTGAGTTTTGACCTTTGACACCACGGCCACCAGTCTTACCAACGCCAGAACCGATACCACGGCCTAAACGAAGGTTGTCACGCTTAGCACCTTCTGCAGGTGCAATTGTATTTAAACGCAGAGTCATGGCTTATTCCTCTACACTAACCATATAGTATACTTGGTTGATCATACCACGGTTAGAAGGCGTATCTTGCACTTCTACAGTATGACCAATACGACGCAGACCTAAACCTTGAAGGCTAAGCTTGTGATTTTTCAAGCGGTGCGATGCAGATTTAGTCTGGGTAACTTTAATCGTTTTCATGATTGATTACCCTTGAATTTGTTCTACTGAAAGACCACGTTTCGCAGCAACTTTCTCAGGAGAAGTCATATCACGCAGACCGTTGAAAGTCGCGTTTACTACGTTAGCAGCGTTAGTAGAACCATAACATTTAGCTAGTACGTTTTGTACACCAGCCGCTTCAAGAACAGCACGCATCGCGCCACCAGCAATTACGCCAGTACCTTCAGAAGCAGGTTGCATGTAAACACGGCTTGCACCATGACGAGCATGTACAGGGTGTTGTAACGTTGTACCAGCAAGATCAACAGTAATCATGTTACGACGAGCAGCTTCAAGTGCTTTAGAAATAGCAGCTGGAACTTCACGCGCTTTACCACGACCGAAACCTACACGACCATTACCATCGCCCACAACTGTTAAAGCTGTGAAAGAGAAGATACGACCACCTTTAACAACTTTAGCAACACGGTCAACAGCAACTAGCTTTTCAACAAGACCTTCGTTTTGTTCAACTTTAGCCATGATTAGAACTCCAAGCCGTTTTCACGAGCAGCATCAGCCAAGGCTTTGATACGACCATGATATTTGAAACCAGAACGGTCAAACGCAACTTTAGTTACACCAGCAGCTTTCGCACGCTCTGCAATTAAAGCACCTACTTTTTGAGCTGCATCAACGTTACCAGTTGAACCAGCACGTAGAGTAGCGTCTAAAGTAGAAGCTTGCGCTAATACTTTGCCACCATCTGCTGAGATAACTTGAGCATAGATGTGACGCGGAGTGCGGTTTACACACAAACGAGTCGCACCCAATGCACGAATGTGCAAGCGTGTGCTTTTCGCACGACGCAAACGGGTTTGTTTCTTTTCGTTCATAAGAACCTCGCGCCTTATTTCTTCTTAGCTTCTTTACGAAGAACAACTTCGTCAGAATAACGAACACCTTTACCTTTATAAGGCTCTGGTGGACGGTAACCACGGATATCAGCAGCAACTTGACCTAAAGCAGCTTTGTCAGCTGATTTAAGGATAATTTCAGTTGCTGTTGGAGTTTCAGCAGTTACACCTTCAGGAAGCGTATAATCGATCGGGTGAGAGAAACCAAGGTTAAGGTTAACAACGTTACCTTTAACCGCAGCTTTATAACCAACACCGATAAGTTGTAACTTGCGTTCGAAACCTTCGCTAACACCTTTTACAAGGTTGTTAAGCACAGCGCGAGCAGTACCAGCTTGCATCCAAGCGTCTTTCGACTCAGCTTTAGGAGCAACAGCTACAATACCGTCTTCCTGTTTTAGCTCGACCAGCGCATGCAGGTTGAAAGACAATGTACCTTTAGTGCCTTTCACTTCGACCTGCCGGCCGTTCTGAGTAACTGTTACACCGTTAGGTACAGTTACTGGGGCTTTAGCCACACGAGACATGAGGAATCACCTATTAAGAAACAAAAGCAATAACTTCACCACCAACGCCCGCAGCACGTGCAGCGCGATCAGTCATGATGCCTTTGCTTGTAGAAACAATTGCAATACCTAAACCTTGCTTAACGCTAGGAAGTGCATCTTTACCGCGGTATTGGCGAAGACCTGGACGGCTTACGCGCTTCACAGTTTCGATAACTGGTTTGCCTTCGAAATATTTTAAAGTCAAAGTAAGCGTTGCTTTGCCTTCAGCATCAGCAACCGCTACTTCAGCGATATAACCTTCTTGTTTAAGAACGTTAGCAATCGCAACTTTTAACTTTGAGTTAGGCATAGAAACAGTTTGTTTCTTCGCCATTTGTGCGTTACGAACACGTGTTAACATGTCGGCAACGGTATCTTGCATACTCATTCTAGTCGCTCCTTACCAGCTTGCCTTAACAACGCCCGGTACATCACCTTGCATTACTGTGTCACGTAATTTGTTACGGCTTAGACCGAACTTACGGAAGAAACCGTGAGGACGACCAGTCAAACCACAACGGTTACGTAGACGTACTGGAGACGCATTACGTGGTAATGCTTGTAACTTCATCATCGCATCGAAACGTTCTTCGTCTGATGCATTTACGTTTGCAATAACAGCTTTTAATTCAGCACGTTTTGCAGCGTATTTAGCAACAGTAGCTTCGCGTTTCAATTCGCGATTAATCATACCTTTCTTAGCCATATCGACCTCTTATTTGAACGGGAAGCCGAATGCACGCATAAGCGCACGGCCTTCGTCATCGGTGCGAGCAGTCGTAGTAATGGTAATGTCCATACCACGGATACGATCGATTTTATCAAAATCGATTTCAGGGAACATGATCTGTTCCTTAAGACCCATTGAGTAGTTACCACGGCCGTCGAATGATTTCGCAGAGAAACCACGGAAGTCACGGATACGAGGGATCGCGATAGAGATCAAACGGTCTAAGAATTCGTACATGCGTTCGCCGCGTAAAGTAACTTTACAACCAATCGGCCAACCATCACGGATTTTGAAACCAGCGATAGATTTGCGAGCTAA
>CAVBYE010000010.1:0-5406 GCA_963599285.1 Bacteroidaceae bacterium
ACGCGAGTTTTCACGCCTTCAATCACTTGGTAACCAACACGGTCAGCCTTTTGGGTTGTAGCATTAAAAATTGCCACGTTTGAGATGTGAAGCGAAGCTTCTTGTGTAACGATAGTGCCTTCAGCACCTGTTGCACGGTTCGGCTTTTGATGCTTCTTAACCAAGTTCAAGCCTTCAACTAGAACACGGTCATTAGAAACTGACAGAACAGTACCCTGTTTGCCTTTTTCTTTACCTGCGATCACAATAACTTGATCGCCTTTTTTAATCTTAGCCATGATTGCCTCTATTATAGAACTTCAGGAGCCAATGAAATGATTTTCATGAACTGTTCAGTACGAAGTTCACGAGTCACTGGTCCGAAAATACGAGTTGCAATCGGCGCTTTGTTGTTGTTCAAAATAACAGCAGCGTTATCGTCAAAACGAATCACTGAACCGTCTGGACGACGGATGCCGAATTTAGTACGTACAACTACTGCATTCATCACGTCACCTTTTTTAACACGTGCGCGTGGAATTGCTTCTTTTACAGTAACTTTAATAATGTCGCCAACTGAAGCATAACGACGATGCGAACCACCAAGTACTTTAATACATTGTACGCGGCGTGCACCACTGTTGTCTGCTACGTCGAGCATAGTTTCGGTCTGAATCATTGCCCTACTCCAAAACCTAGCATCACCGGTCGCAATTTCAAGGGCTCAAAGATTACTCGAAATTGACCGATGATGCAACAAGAACGTTAATTACTCAGCTGCTGCTTCAATAACTTCAACTAAAGTCCAAGACTTAGTTTTAGACATTGGGCGGCATTCTTTGATGGTTACAACATCACCAGCTTTCGCTGTGTTGTTCTCATCATGAGCATGTAATTTTGTTGAACGGCGAATTGATTTGCCATACAACGGGTGTTGAACGCGGCGTTCGATAAGAACAACGATAGACTTGTCCATCTTGTCGCTTACGACTTTGCCTGTTAACGTGCGAACTGTTTGCTCACTCATTGTGCGTTCCCCTGTTTTTCGGTAAGGAGGGTCTTAATACGAGCAATTGTCTTACGAGTAAGCGCAACTTCGTGCGATTTACCCAATTGACCAGTTGCTTGAGCCATACGAAGACGGAATTGGTTAAGCTGTTGCTCATCAAGCAAAGCTGTCAACTCTTCTACCGACTTTTCACGTAGATCTTTAGTTTTCATTACATCACCGTCTTAGTAACGATAGTGGTTTTGAACGGAAGTTTTGCAGCAGCAAGCGTGAACGCTTCTGTTGCTAACTCATCGCTAACACCATCAATTTCATACAAGACTTTACCTGGTTTGATTTGGCAAACCCAGTATTCCACAGAACCTTTACCTTTACCCATACGTACTTCTAATGGTTTTTCAGTAATTGGTTTGTCTGGGAAAACACGGATAAAGATCTTACCACCACGTTTAATACGACGGCTAATTGTACGACGTGCAGCTTCAATTTGACGCGCAGTCATTTGACCACGTTCAACAGCTTTAAGCGCGATAGTACCGAAAGATACTGAGCTACCGCGGTGCGCTAGACCAGTGTTACGGCCTTTTTGCACCTTACGGAATTTCATACGTTTAGGTTGCAACATGGATTATTCTCCTTTTTCAGCAGAACGATCATTGCGACGACCACGACGCTCTTGACCTTCACCACGACCGCGACCGCGTTTAGCTGGACGTTCTTCAGCTGGAGCTGGGTTCATGACTTGTTTCATGCCGCCCAAGATCTCACCACGGAAGATCCAAACTTTAACACCGATCGTACCGTAAGTAGTCTCAGCACGCATAGTAGCGTAGTCGATGTCCGCACGAAGAGTATGAAGAGGTACACGACCTTCACGATACCATTCAGTACGCGCAATCTCAGCACCACCTAGACGGCCTGAAACTTCAACTTTGATACCTTTAGCACCAGCACGCATAGAGTTTTGAACCGCACGCTTCATAGCACGACGGAACATTACACGTTTTTCTAATTGAGAAGCGATTGCTTCAGCAACTAAACGAGCGTCTAAGTCTGGGCGATCGATTTCGTTGATGCTTACTTGCGCAGGGACACCCATGATAGCTGTCAATTCGCGTTGTAATTTCTCAATGTCTTCGCCTTTTTTACCGATAACGATACCAGGACGAGCAGTGCTAATTGTAATTTTAGCAGCGCCTGTAGGACGTTCGATAAGAATATTGCTGATCATCGCGTTTTTAAGTTTTTTAGTTAAAAACTCACGAACTTGAAGATCTTTAAGCAAGTATTCAGCGTATTGTTTCGGACTCGCATACCAGTTAGCGTTATGACGTTTCACAACACCTAGGCGGATACCGATTGGATGAACCTTCTGACCCATATCAAACCCCTACCTTAACGGTGATGTGACAAGTACGCTTAGTAATACGATCTGCACGGCCTTTAGCACGTGGCATAATACGTTTAAGGCTCATGCCTTCATCAACGTAGATCGTAGAAACTTTAAGATCGTCTACATCTAAACTGTTGTTATGTTCAGCGTTTGCAATCGCAGATTCCAATGCTTTTTTAACTAAAACTGCAGCTTTTTTGTTGCTGAAGTTTAAAATGTTTAAAGCATGCGCAACAGATTTGCCGCGGATCAAGTCTGCAACCAAACGAGCTTTTTGTGCCGAGATAGCGGCACCGCGTAATTTAGCAGTAACTTCCATCATAGCACCTTAGCGTTTAGATTTCTTGTCAACACCGTGACCACGATAGGTACGAGTTGGCGCGAATTCACCGAGTTTATGACCAACCATATGTTCAGATACGATCACTGGAACATGGTTACGACCATTATGAACAGAAATTGTTAAACCAACAAAATCCGGGAGGATCATCGAACGACGCGACCAAGTTTTGATCGGCTTACGGTTATTAGCCGCGATAGCCGCTTCAACCTTAGCGAACAAGTGCGCATCGACGAATGGGCCTTTTTTCAGAGAACGAGGCATTGTCAGATTCCTTTACTTGTTACTTAACGCGACGGTCGCGAATAATCATCTTAGTCGTACGCTTATTGGTACGTGTTTTGTACCCTTTAGCTTTTTGACCCCATGGGCTTACAGGTTGAATACCTTTGTTACGCCCTTCACCACCACCGTGTGGATGGTCTACTGGGTTCATCGCCATACCACGAACGGTAGGACGAACGCCACGCCAGCGTGAAGCACCTGCTTTACCAAGTGAACGTAAGTTGCTTTCTGAGTTAGATACTTCACCTAACACAGCGCGACATTCAACGTGTACTTTACGCATTTCGCCTGAACGTAGACGAATGATAGCGTAAGAACCGTCACGACCTAACAACTGAGCTGAAGTACCAGCAGAACGTACTAACTGTGCGCCTTTACCGATTTTAAGCTCGATGTTGTGAAGTGTAGAACCGATAGGCATGTTACGAAGTGGTAAACAGTTACCTGGACGAATTGGAGCATCGTTACCAGATTGAACTGAATCACCAGCGCGTAGACCTTTAGGAGCGATGATATAACGACGCTCACCGTCAGCATAAAGCACAAGTGCAATATGAGAAGTACGGTTAGGATCGTATTCAATACGCTCAACTACAGCAGGGATGCCATCTTTGTTACGTTTGAAGTCAACGATACGGTAGTGCTGTTTATGGCCACCACCAACGTGACGAGTCGTAATGTGACCGTTGTTGTTACGACCACCAGTACGTTTTTTAGCTTCTACCAACGGTGCATATGGCGCGCCTTTGTGAAGATGGCTATGAACCACTTTCTCTACAAAGCGACGTCCTGGAGACGTTGGCTTACATTTTTGAATAGGCATAATTTTCGTCCTTATTCCGCTGTGCTTTCAGCGGTATCGCCCAAGTCAGCCATTTCAACATCTTGGCCAGCTTTCAGGGTGACGTATGCTTTTTTAACATCAGAACGACGTCCGATAGTTTTACCAAAGCGTTTTGTTTTACCTTTAGTGATCGTCGTGTTAACTTTTAACACTTGAACACCAAATAATTGTTCCACTGCTTTTTTGATTTCAAGTTTAGTTGCGTCAGTTGCAACTTTGAACACTTGAACACCAGCAGTTTCACCTAAAACTTGTGCTTTTTCTGAGAAAACAGGTCCTTTTAGGACTTGATATAAACGTTCGTTGTTCATCCGAGTTCTACCTCAATTTTCTTAGCAGCAGCAACAGACATTACAACTTTATCGAACGCAATCAAGCTAACTGGATCAATTGCAGCAGCATCAACCACATCAACGTGTGGAATGTTGCGCGCAGCAAGATACAAGTTCTCATCAACAGCTTCAGTAACGATTAATGCGCGAGTTGCATTTAAGTCGTTAAGTTTTGCAAGCAACTCTTTAGTTTTAGGAGCAGAAACCGTGATTTCGTCAACTAATACTAAACGATCTTGGCGAACAAGTTCAGCTAAGATACATTGCATTGCACCGCGGTACATTTTACGGTTAACTTTTTGAGACCAGTCTTGTGGACGAGCAGCAAAAGTTTTACCGCCGCCAACCCAGATTGGGCTACGAATAGAACCAGCACGAGCGCGGCCAGTACCTTTTTGACGGAATGGCTTTTTACCACCGCCAGAAACGTCTGCACGTGATTTCTGAGCTTTAGAACCTTGACGACCACCAGCTAAGTAAGCTGTAACAACTTGGTGTACAAGAGCTTCGTTAAAGTCACGACCAAACGCAACTTCAGACAATTCAACAGCAGAGCCGGAAACAGTATTTAAATTCACTTTATTTCCCCTCAGGCCTTGATTGTAGGACGAACAGTTACGTCGCCACCAGTAGCACCAGGAACCGCGCCTTTAACAACAAGAACTGAACGTTCTGTGTCGATAGCAACGATTTCAAGACCCTGTGTAGTTACGCGTTCAGCACCTAAATGGCCAGCCATTTTTTTGCCTTTGAATACGCGACCAGGAGTCTGGTTTTGACCTGTAGAACCTAAAACACGGTGAGATACAGAGTTACCGTGAGTAGCGTCTTGAGTACGGAAGTTCCAACGCTTAACACCACCTTGGAAACCTTTACCTTTAGACGTACCAGTTACATCAACGATTTGACCAACTGTGAATAAATCAACAGTTAGTGTGCCGCCAACTTCACGACCTTCAAGATCAGCTTCTGTAGCGCGGAATTCTTGAACTAGACGACCAGCAGCAACACCCGCTTTCGCGAAGTGGCCTTTTTGAGCGTTAGTTACGCGAGATTCGCGACGTTCACCAGTAGTGATCTGAATCGCTTGATAACCATCAGTTTCAAGCGTTTTGATTTGTGTGATGCGGTTAGGATCAACCTCAATCACTGTTACAGGTACAGAAACGCCAGCATCTGTAAAGATACGGGTCATACCGCACTTGCGACCGACTAAACCAATAG
>CAVBYE010000011.1:0-78104 GCA_963599285.1 Bacteroidaceae bacterium
CATTATTCTAAAAATCCCTCGATCAATGATCGGGGGATTTTTTTTGCTTAAAATTTAATGTACGGCTAAGAAAAAGCCCTCGAAGAGGGCAAGTCATTTAAGAATATTGGGCATCTGCTTGGGCTAAATACTCACTACATTGTTTGACAGCAAGTAATAGGTGACCCAATAACACATCTTTGGCTGTCAGTGCGACAATTAACATCGGGTAATTTTTACTGGGTACAGCACTGAGTAATGCTTTGCCATTATCAGCATCTAAGGTGATGCTTTGACAGCCATTTAAATTAATTTCGCCAAGAAAAGCCTGCACCATGGCTAAAATTGAGCTACTCACTGCAGCTAATTTACTGGCATTGTCGACATTTTTTTTATGTACAGAGGTCAACTCGAAGCCATCTGATGAGCAGACCATAATATATTCGACACCATTTACATTACGTAAAATTTCATTGATGGCATTTTCAGCCAAATCAATCAGAGCTTGAGGCGCAGAGCGTTGTGATAACATAGGGATTTAATCTACTCAATATGAGAAAAATGGACTTCTGCATTGGAAATTAATGCTTCAACCATAAGTAAAATATCATCTTTTACCCGTGCATCGACAAAAAATAAGGGGTAATTTTGCTGTTGTTTTTGTTGCCATTCACGATAAATAAGGGTGGTGTGCTCGGTTTTAGCATCTAAATGGGTGATTCCAATGATGATGTTAGAACTCATTTGTGCAAATGCTGCCAAATATTCATTCAGTTCATGAATGGGATCTGCAACGCTATGATCAATCAGCAGAATTGTGCCTAAAGCTCCCTTACAAATCACATTCCAAATAAAATTAAAGCGCTCTTGGCCCGGTGTGCCATAGAGTCCAACCTTGATATTGTCATCTAAACTGATTTCACCATAATCAATGCCCACGGTGGTCATGGCTTTGACGTGGGCTTGGGTATCGGTGTTGATGGCTTCAGTGCTGAGCACTGAAATTTGTGAAATGGTCTGAATCGCAGCACTTTTTCCTGCACCCATGGTTCCTGCAAAAACAATTTTATATTGCTGCAAAATCATAATTGATATCCTTACAGACCAAGTTTTTTACGTAACTTGCTGAAAAATCCCCGTAATGTAGATTGTGATGGGTTTAGTTCAGTGGTGGATGGTGTTGGGGCATTAAATCTAAAGCGCTGATCGGCTTCATGCTCATGAATTTCTTGGATACAGTTGGCGACAACACTGGTAAAAATAAAACGATAAATAAATTGTAATGGAATTTCAGTTTGTTGATGTACATATTGAACATGTGCGCCATGTTGGAAATATGCAGCTAACTTAAAGATCTCTTTACGATCGCTTTGCTTTAAAGGCTGTGGCCAATATTTGAGACGATAATAGGCATCGTAGCTAGGTACAATCTCGGCAAGATTCTGCCACACCAAATTCCATAGGCCTTGTTGTAAATCATAAGGTTGATTTTTATGACAAAACCGAACCACACTATTGAGATCAGCATGTTGTAGTTCAAGTTGTTGGAAGTCGATGCTCGGTAATTTATTGGCCAACCAAAATTGATGCGTATGTTTATTGATGAGGGCTATTTTTTGTTGCCCTGTACTCATGACACATTGACGATAGTGTTGGCTATGCCAAAGTTGCTGTGCAAGATATTCAAAGTTTTTATAATGCACCAATTGTTGAAAGATCGGTCGGGTCAAAGCACTTTCAGGTTTTTGAAAAACTTCTTCGACGACAGGTCCACTTGGAAGCAGTGTTTGGGTGGTTTTTCTAAAGTAGTCTTTGCCATTTTCTGGTTTAAATAAGGGCTCAATTTTAGGAATTTGAACATTTTTCGCTTGCTGAACCCGTGCTTGGGCAGATTCAGGTTCAGGTGTTTTTTGTACAGGCGGTTGCGTAGGAGCGGGTATAGTCTGATGAGTAGGATGTCGTGCTTGCATAAAAACATACTGATCAAACCAATCACGCATCATGTCGGTTTGTACTGGTAAATATAGGGTATTTTGTACTAATTGTCCTTGCACTTGCGGGTCAGTGGCAATACGTAAGGTCTTTAATTTACTATTTTTTCTGATTTCAATAATGTTGGGTAAATCGAAAAAGACATCGTTGATCAGCAGCACTTCTAGATTGAGATCGTTTAGATTGGTCCAACGGGCCACATATTTTTCAGGCAATACGTCTTCAATGATGGTTTTAATTTCATCAATGGTTGTCAGTTTTAAACCAAATACAGAAATATGAAGTTGCTGTTTCACAGTATGCCTATGTCGATGAGAGCACACTGAGATGAAGGTTGAAGTTCATCTCAATGGATTAAGGATTAAGAAAAATCTAAATCACGTTCAAAACTTTTTAATTCGTGACGCGACATCGCAAGATTTGCTTTCGCACGGTCTAAGACCAAATACAAAAATAAGCTATCGTTGGATTCTAAAGGGCGAATCAAATGATACTGTTTGGCCAGTGTAATTAAGATATCTTCAATATTATCATTGAGATTGAGTGCTTTTGCCACTTTACGTTTAGAACGTACAACCTCAGTATTGCCCGCTGCTGCAAGCTCCAAATCAATGGAAGAGTTGGCTGTCGTGGCCAAGGCCAAGCCACTTTCACTGTCGACTAAAGCTGCAGCAACAAAACCTTCAATATGCGTCAGACTATCCAATGTGATTTTTGCCATATGTGATCCCTCAAAATGATTTATCCAAAAGACAGCACAATGAAATTATGGTTGTAAAGTATGCTGTCTAATTTAATCTAGCACTTAAATGGGGGAGAGGAATATAAAAAATGTCTTTTTTCGTTTTTATTTTAGTGCGGCACTCATTTCTCTCCCTGTACCAAGTTATCTTAACATGAACGCATGAATATACATTGGCCAAAGCGCTCGTGCTGTTCTATAGCAAACGCATATGAAGGGTAAAACAATGAATAATAGCGGGATTGTATGAAAACAGTCCATATACAGAACAGCCCAATTGAATATGGGCAGCCTGCATTTCGTGCGATTTTATATGCCTTATTCTTGGCAGGTTTCGCGATCTTTTCTTCATTGTACTGCGTACAACCCATGATGCCGCTCTTGGCGGATTTTTTTCAGGTCAGCCCAACGCAAAGTAGTTTTCCGTTGTCTTTTTCCACGCTCGCCTTGGCTTTTGGCCTTTTGGTCACAGGTTTTATTTCTGACCGCTTTGGGCGTAAGCCGATTATGGTGCTTGCTTTACTGAGCGTGGCTGTGTTGTTAATTGCAAGTGCTTGGATTCAGCATTGGTCCTTATTTTTAGTGTTAAGGGCGTTAGTTGGCATTGCGGTCAGCGGTGTAGCAGCAGTGGCGATGACCTACATTGCTGAAGAAATCGCGCAAAAGGATGTTGGCTTTGCGATGGGACTTTATATTTCAGGCACTGCCATTGGTGGCATGAGTGGGCGTTTGATTGCAGGCGTCTTGGTTGATTTTGTGTCTTGGCAAATGGCCACCTTATGTATAGGCGCATTAAATTTATTCATTGCCATCATGTTCTATTTTATGTTGCCAAATTCCCAAAACTTTAACAGTTATCCGTTGCAGTTTCGGCGTTTAAAAAATGCATTTCAACAGCACTGTGCTGACCTCAAGCTTAGAGGTCTATTTATACAAGGCTTTATCTTGATGGGATGTTTGGTCAGTATTTTTAACTATATGAGCTATCATTTGTTGGATGCACCTTTTCATTTGTCTCAGGTTTGGATTGGGATCTTGTCCGTGACTTATCTGGCAGGGATTTATAGCTCACCCCGTTCAGCACAATGGAATGCACGCTTTGGTCGGCAACGCGTTTTGCCGGCGATGTTGCTGATGATGCTCTTGGGGGTGATACTGATGTTAAGCACTTCACTGCCTGTATTGTGTGTGGGTTTAGTCTTGTTTAGTTTTGCCTTTTTTGCCGCGCATGCCACCGTCAGCAGTTGGGTTGCTGTACATGCAGTCGAGTATCGTGCAGTGGCATCTTCCTTGTATTTATTTAGCTATTACATGGGCTCGAGTATTTTGGGTAGTGGCAGTGGTGTGGTCTGGGAATATAGCGGTTGGTCAGGCTTAATCGGCTTTATAGCCGTCATTTTGAGCTTCGGCTTGCTCATCGCTTTACAACAACAAAGGCGCGACAAGGCATAAATGAGTTAGGAATTAATCCCTTGGTTTTGTATAAATTATAATCAAGCAAGCTTGGGGTAATTCATGGTAAAATACTCGGCTTTCATCTTTGATCTTTTTCGATCTTCCACTTGCCAGCCGAGAATTGCTAGCCATGTCTACTGCTTATACGATGCAAACTGCGCCTAAAGCGTTGTTTGATTACGACAAATATTGGGCGTCATGTTTTGAACCCGCGCCTTTTTTGCCGATGTCACGCGAGGAAATGGACCAACTTGGTTGGGACAGTTGTGACTTTATTTTTGTCTGTGGTGATGCTTATATTGACCACCCTTCATTTGTAACAGGCGTGATTGGACGTGTGCTTGAGGCGCAAGGTTTCCGTGTCGGGATTATTTCACAACCCGATTGGACCAATGTGGATGCCTTTAGAGTTCTAGGTAAGCCAAATATTGCATGGGGTGTGTCTGCGGGTAACATGGACTCCATGATTAACCGTTATACAGCTGACCGCAAGATTCGTTCTGATGATGCGTATTCACCAAATAACGAACCCAATAAACGCCCTGACCGTGCGGCAACCGTATATTGCCAACGCTGTCGTGAAGCCTTTCCTGATGTGCCGGTATTGTTAGGCGGGATTGAAGGCTCATTGCGTCGTATTGCGCATTATGACTATTGGTCAGACAAAGTGCGTCGTTCGATTTTGATGGACTCAAAAGCCGACATGCTGATGTATGGTAACGGTGAGCGTTCTTCAATTGAAGTGATGCATCGTTTGGCCAAAGGCGAAAAAATTACTGATATTACCGATGTTCGCGGTACTGCATTTATTATTAATAAACATAATCGTGCAGCCAAGGCTAAATTCGTTGAAATTGCGTCTAATGATGTGGACACCGTGGGCCGTGTCGATCCGATCATTAACCCGTATGTCATGACTGAAGACATTGATGGTTGTGAAATTGAAAAAGACAAAGGCAACACCTTAAGCCAATATCAAAACTTCCAAAAAGAAGTGGTTGCGAACCCGATTGTGCGTGAAGGCGATCATTTAGATGCTGACACCCAAATTGTGCAGTTACAACCTTCATCAAAAGCAATTAAACATAAATTACCACCACGTGAACTTGCGGTGATTCGTCTGCCTTCATTTGAAGAAGTGGCGGAAGATCCTGTGCTTTATGCACATGCCAACCGTATCTTGCATTTAGAAACCAATCCGGGCAATGCGCGTGCATTGGTGCAAAAACATGGCGAGCGTGATGTGTGGATTAACCCACCACCTATTCCGTTAACCACGGAAGAAATGGACTATGTGTTTGATTTGCCGTATGCACGTTTACCACATCCATCGTATGGTGATGCACGTTTCCCAGCCTTTGACATGATTAAGTTCTCTGTGAACATTATGCGTGGTTGTTTCGGTGGTTGTACCTTCTGTTCAATCACCGAACACGAAGGTCGTATTATTCAGAACCGTTCTGAAGAATCGATTTTACGTGAAGTGGAAAAGATTCGTGATACAGCACCGGGCTTTACGGGCATCATTTCTGACTTAGGTGGGCCAACAGCCAACATGTATCGTTTGGCATGTAAAGATCCTGAGATTGAGAAAAACTGCCGTAAACCTTCGTGTGTATTCCCTGGCGTATGTCAAAACTTACATACCGATCATGCACCTTTGACCCAGCTGTATCGTAAAGCACGTAGCTTGCCGGGCATTAAAAAGATTCTGATTGGTTCAGGTTTACGTTATGACCTTGCGGTACTCAATCCTGAATATGTACGTGAATTGGTGACCCATCACGTTGGCGGTTATCTGAAAATTGCCCCTGAACATACCGAAAAAGGCCCACTCAATAAAATGATGAAGCCGGGTATTGGTACCTATGACCGTTTCAAACAAATGTTTGATCGTTTCAGTAAAGAAGCAGGCAAGGAACAGTACCTCATTCCTTACTTCATCGCGGCGCATCCGGGAACCACCGATTACGACATGATGAACCTTGCGATTTGGTTGAAAAAGAATGGTTTCCGTGCCGATCAGGTACAAACCTTCTATCCGTCACCAATGGCAACGGCAACCACCATGTACTACACCGGTAAAAACCCGCTGGCAAAAGTGGCGCGTTATACTGAGCAAGTGGATATTGTGAAAGGTGAGAAGCGTCGTCGTCTGCATAAAGCCTTCTTACGTTATCATGATCCAAATAACTGGCCATTGCTACGTGAAGCCTTAAAAGAGATGGGACGCCAAGACTTAATTGGTAACTCTAAACAGCACTTGATTCCAACGTATCAACCTGCAGGCAGTGCTGAAGGTCAGTATCAATCTGCGCGTAAGAAGAACTCGACAGTTGCGGGGGATTCACAAAAACGTACAGGTCAAGCGGGTAACCGTGCTCAGGGTCAAGGCCAAAAAGCAGGACAAAATAACCGTCCGAAGAAAGGCCAGATTTTGACGCAACATACAGGTTTACCACCGCGTGAAACTGGTGAGCATAAAAAGCCATTTAGCGGTAAGCCTAAGCCGAAGGCAAAGCCGAAATCACGCGCTTAATTGACCGTTAAAAAAGAGTGCTCCGGCACTCTTTTTTTTGGTCTCACGCTTTGTCGGAATTGTACACTTTGTTGATCAATGCATCTTGTTGTTCTGAAGCGCTTTGCCATAATGAATAAGTAATCAGGGTAGATTACAGAAAAAAATAAAAATTAGGACTATTCCACATGATATATGCGCTGATCAGCATGGCCGTTTTAGCTTGCCTATGGTTCATGCTCTATCGTGCCTTGAGACATCAGCGACCGGCTGACAGTGCGCTGAAACAACGGGCAATCTTAAACCCGCCACAACAATTGTGTTATCGACGCTTGAATCAACTCATCTCTAAGCAACATATTTTTGCGCAAGTGTCTTTTGATACTTTGCTGACCACCAAACATGCGCATACGCGCTATAAATATCGCAATTTTACCGCAGACTTTGTGATTTTAGATGATCAACTACATGTATTAACTGTGATTATTCTGACTGAAGGGCAGCATCTAAAGCGTATTCAATTGGCTGCCTATAAAGATGATTTGTTAAAACTAGCAGGCTATCGAGTACTGTGTTATGGCCACACACCTGAAATTGAGCAGCTTAGAAAAGACTTACTGCAGCTGCAGGTGTTAGATGATCTAGACCCATCGCCAGGGCACTATGCGCTACCGCCCTTGAGATTAAAGCCGCTGAATGCAGCAAAGTATGTTTGATTTTGCTGCACAGCAAGGGTTTTAAGCAGGTTTGACTGCAACCACAGTCATTTCAACCAAGACGTCAGGACGATAAAGTTTTGCCTCAACACACGTTCGTGGCAAAGCTTGTATATCCGCAACCCATGCATCCCAAATTTCATTAAATGCATCGTAGTCTTTTTCAATATCTTTAAGATAAATGGTCACTGACATGATGTGACGTTTATCTGTGCCCGCATCAGCAAGAAATTGATCAATTATCTCAAGGGTTTGTTTGGTTTGACCGCGAATGTCTAAACTGGTGTCATTGGCTAACTGTCCAGCCAAATGAACCAAATCACCACAAATGGCAATTTCAGAAAAGCGCGATGAGACATGTAAACGTTGAACAGTCATGGAATTAGTCCTGTGTGTTTGGCATAAGCGCTGCAACAAGAGCCGTTAACAAACAACCTGCTGCAAGATAGATGGCTACATAATGCCATGAACCATTGCCCCAAATCACTAAGGAGGCTGCAATCATCGGGGTAAAACCACCCCCAATAATACTGGCCACTTGGTAACCCACACCCGCGCCACTGTAGCGGTATTGGGTACCAAACAGTGAGGTAAAGATGGGCTGATGGACACTAACCACCATGTCATGTGCCACATTGGCAAGTAAAATTGCCCCAATAACAATAAACACGGTATTTTGCGCATCTAATGCCATAAAGAATGGGAATGCAGATAATGCCCCGATTAATCCACCCCAAACACACATGGTTTTATGGTTAATTTTGTCCGAAATCCACGCAAAGAATGGAATGCTGATACAGCTGACAGCACCGACCATTAAGGTAATATTGAGGAAGAACTGTTTGTCCATGCCCAAATGATTGGTCGAATAGTTCAAAGCAAAGTTTGTGACCAAATACATGGTCAACAGTTCAGTCAAACGTAAGGCAATAATGTAGAAAAAGGCTTTCGGATGCTGACGAATGGCTTGCAGAATAGGGAGTTTCTGTGGTTTTTGATCGGCTTGAACCACCTTTTCGACAAACTCTTGGGATTCATCTTGATCACGGCGAATCCACATGGCAACAGCCAGTAATACAATGCTGGCAATAAAGGGAATACGCCATGCCCATTCTATAAAGGCCTGTTCACCTAGGGTGGCAATAATCACGGATACAGCGGCTGTGGCCAAAACAAGCCCAACGCCATAACCGACTTGAACGCCGCTACTATAGAATGCTTTTTTACCTTTGGGGGCATTTTCAACAGCCATGAGGGCAGCGCCACCCCATTCACCGCCCACAGCGAAACCTTGAATGGCTCGTAGGGTTACAAGTAAAACAGGTGCCCACCAACCAATCGCATCAAAATTAGGAAGTAAACCAATTCCGACGGTGGAAATCCCCATCAAAACGACGGTCAGTACCAGCATTTTTTTACGCCCCAGTTTGTCACCAAAGTGACCAAACACCACACCACCTAAGGGACGGAATAAAAAGCCGACGCCAAAAGTCGCAAGTGCAGCAAGGGTGCCCATATTGTCACCAATACTGGGGAAAAACTGATCTTTAAAAATAAGTGCGGCGACAATGCCATAGAGAAGAAAATCATACCAGTCGACAACAGCACCGACGAAACTGGAAAGGGCGGCTTTACGCGCGCGCTGTTCTTGAACAGCAGAGGTTACAGCAGAACACATGCAGAAGGAAATTCCATGAAATACATCAGAGCTGCCCTGTAATACTCGGATTTGATCGTCACGCCGATCACAGGACAATATGCTGAAAGTAAAGGTGATTTTCAGCATCTCAGCATATACATGGATAATGCATTGCGGAATATAGATTACGCGAAAAAATAAAAATGTAAATAAGCTTGTTCTATTTTTAGCCCCATAGCTCAAGATTTGCCGTTATTCATCTAATAAAGACAGCTGCATGTTTGCTTCAGTTGCACTGAGTTGATAAACCCCAACCCCGAGTAAACGGATCTGTAAATTTGGATCCAGGTGCATGTGCTGCAGCAAATAAACAACCGCCTGCTGCAGTTGTGCCAGATCTTTAAGCGGCTGTTTAAAGCTTTGACTGTGTTGTAAAACCTGAAAATTAGGCAGCTTTAGTTTGATGTGAACGCCACGAGCAGATAACTGTTTTTGCAGTAAAATTTGCCACACTTGTTGTGCTAAGTGCTGCCAATGCACATGACAGTGCATCAAGCTTGAATTGGTATTTAAAGTGATCTCTTTGGAAATTTGTTGGCGTTCACGGTCTGCTTCAACAGGACGCTCATCAATGCCTTGGGCATAGAGAAACAATTGCTTCCCGTATTTACCAAACTGTTCAATCAAAATTGCTTCGTCAATTTGTTGCAAATCACCGAGGGTATTGAGTCCGAGCGCCGTGAGCTTTTCCTGTGTGACTTTGCCAACACCCGGGATTTTCTTCAGCGCTAAATCTTGAATAAAAGACTGTACATGCGCGGGTTTAATTACACAAATGCCATTAGGTTTATGCCAGTCGGAGGCAATTTTGGCTAAAAACTTATTGGGTGCAACCCCTGCCGAAGCGGTTAATCCAGTCGTGCGAAAAATATCCTCACGAATTCGCATGGCCACCTCAGTGGCACTGCCAAGGTGTTGTAAGTTCTCTGTGACATCTAAGTAGGCCTCATCTAAAGCGACTGGCTCAATAAGTGCGGTATATTGGCGAAAGATCTGTTGAATTTGTGCTGAAATCTCCCGATATTTTGCAAAGTTAGGCTCAATGACTAAGACTTGCGGACACAGTTGCCGTGCTTGATGCATCGGCATAGCAGAACGTAAACCGAAGGCACGTGCTGGATAAGAGGCTGCGGCAATGACCGCGCGTGGATGCTGTGAGGCAATGACTACAGGTAGATGTGCCCATTCAGGACGCTCACGTAATTCTACTGAGGCATAAAAGGCGTCCATATCAATATGAATAATTTTACGCATCTTATCCTCACTTTTGGGTTGAACTTGCTGCGCTCACATTGTGCCAACACCACACAGTCTACTATTTATTGCTGTGCTAAGAAGGCGTACCACATCAATTTGGAACCGTAAAATACATTCAGATCGACTGGGCCTTGGATGCCTTCAATCTGACCCTGTCGACTGTGTTGCCAAAAGGTCCATTGCGGTTGACCTTTCAGTTGAGGCAGCCCTTGGTATTCACGCACCCAAAGCGCTACATGTGGGAAATGACCGGCTAACACAATATTATAAAAATTTTTCGAGACGTAAAAAATAGGTGCCTGCCCATAATGCTGCTGTAAAGCCTGATACATCAGCTGAATTTGTTGGAGTAATTGCTGTTGATTAAACTGATCAATACATTGTGGATCATATTCAAGGTCAATGACAGGCGGTAGGGCATTGGGGGCTTTGGGAACTGTGCGAATAAAGTTCTCAGCTTGTACTTGCGCACTGCGACATAAACGATAAAAGTGATAAGCCCCAACCCGTAGACCTTGTTGGCGTGCCTGTTGCCAATTGTGTTTGAATAAGCGGTCTTGAAATTGAGCACCTTCGGTGGCTTTAATATAAACAAAATCATATTGCTCAGGGGAAATTTTCTCCCATGCAATATCACCTTGATGATGAGAAACGTCAAAGCCACGTACCTCAAAACTAGCAGCTTGAGTCTTGGGCTGTTGCAGAATGCATAAGGTCAGTAGCACGCTCAAACTCAGTACGGTGAACGTGCCAAGCAACCAACGGGCGAGTGTGGATTTAGATTTAGACACGTGCAGTACCCCGCATAGACAGCCTAATGAAATGATACGCCACTACACCACGGTATTTTTGGGAATTTGCCAAAAAATTGCTGCGGTAATTAAATTAATTGCCCCTAAGCAGATTAAACTCCAGTGGAAGGCAGCGAGTAGATGTTCACTGCCAAAGTAAGCGCTAAACAGATTGACCAAGGCACCGGCAAGTGCCACACCAATACTCATTGACAGCATCATAATCATCGACAGAAAACTGTTACCGCTGCTGGCATGTTGTGCAGATAAGTCTTTTAAGGTTAGGGTATTCATCCCCACAAATTGCAATGAATTGAGTAAACCAAACACAAAGAAATGTAGCGCACGTAACCAAGTAGGCGTATCTGCTGTGGTCAGTGCAAAGCTGGCAATACAGGCGCCGACCAAGAGCGTATTGATACATAAGAAGCGTCGATAACCTAACCATTGAATTAACTTACGAATAATAGGTTTAGAGGCAATGGAGCCAAGCACGGTTGGAATCATCAACAGGCCGGTGGTTAATGGGTCAAACCCAAACACCACTTGCAGCATTAAAGGCAGTAAAAATGGAATCGAGTTACCACCAAGGCGGGCAAAGCTGTTGCCTAAAATGCCAATGGTAAAAATTTTATTCTTAAATAAGTCACTACGAAACAAGGCATGTTGATGCTGATGGGCATGATAAGCATAGAGCAACATAGCAATGAGACTAGCGAGCAAAAGCGTCAAATTAAAACGCAGCGAATGCTCAGGGTGGGCAAAGTTTTCAATGCCTAGCGATAAACCGACCATGGCCACGAGCAGCAGCACAAAGCCCGTAAAATCAAAACGCTTGACCGTGCTTTCTTTAACATTGGGCATGACTTTATAGGTCATGATGGCCCCTAAAATCCCCATAGGTAAATTAATTAAAAAAATCCAATGCCAACTGGCATATTCAATCATCCAACCACCAAGCGTAGGGCCCAGCATTGGCCCTAACAGACCCGCTAAACTCATCAAACTCATTGCTGCAAGAAATTGCTCACGTGGAATTACTTTGAGCATCGCCAAACGGCCTACAGGCAGTAAAAGTGCACCCCCCACACCTTGCAATACGCGATAAGCCAACAATTCATTGAGACTACTCGACAGCGCACAGCCGAGTGAAGCCAAAGTGAAAATAACAATCGCTGCACCATAAATATGACGCACACCAAAGCGGTCAGCCAACCAACCACTTAAGGGAATACATGCTGCGACCGACAAGACATAGGCCACAACCACACCATGCATTCCCAAAGGATCTTCGTTTAAATTGGCTGCAATGGCAGGTAATGCGGTATTAATAATGGTGGTGTCGAGACCTTGCATAAAAAAGCCAATAGAGACCAGCAAAACCAACCAACGGAATTCAGGGTGTAAGGCATGGTGCTGGGTGGCTGTCATAGCAGATTCTGTCAAATGGTGATGCAATAAACAGTGTAATAGAAATGCCTACTGAAAGGAAAAGATCGTCAAATTGACTGCTGTAGCAGGGTTGAATTCACAAAAAAACTACATCTTTTATTGTTTTGAATTTCAAATCTCTAGGTTAATTTTTCGCCGCGGCAGCGGATTATTTTTTTTATTTCATGAAAATGTCATAAAACGGCCATACCATCGCAATAAATTTATGATTTAGCATTCTCCTATGACTATTGAAATTTTAATGGTGATCGGCTTTTGTTTAGCCGCCTATTCAATTGTCGGAAATGACGTGCCACAAACCTTAGGAACGTTTATTTCTTCAAATTCCCATCGCCCGTGGTGGGTGCTGTGGATCTTTATCAGTGTAATTTTAACGGTCGTTTTAAGTTATGGTTGGTACTCATCTGGTGTAGGTGATGCATCCTATGGTCGTTTAGAGACCATTCCTTTCCCAGAAGGGGGAATTACTTGGCTGTATATTGTACCGCCACTGTTACTGTTGTTGCTGACCAAGTATGGTATTCCGGTCAGTACCACCTTCTTGGTGCTCACGATTTTCTCACCTGCAAGCTTAGGCTCGATGATGGTGAAGTCCATGATGGGCTACGCCGTGGCATTTGTGGTGGCGTTGGTGATTTACCGTTTTGTAGCCAACAAAATGACGGTGTACTTTAACCAAACCACAGACCAAGAGCACTCAACTAAGTGGGTGGTGCTACAGTGGATTTCTACCGGTTTCCTCTGGAGCCAATGGTTAATCCAAGATCTTGCCAACATTTTCGTTTACGTACCTCGTCAGGTACCGCTCGAATTCTTAATGTTCGCGATTGTGGTGTTTATTGTTTTACTTGGCATTATTCTGTACCAACGTGGTGGTGCAATCCAAAAGATTGTAGATACCAAAACCGATGTAACTGATGTACGTGCAGCGACGATTGTTGACTTTATTTATGCGATTATCCTGCTGATTTTCAAAGAGTGGAGCAATATTCCAATGAGTACCACATGGGTATTCTTAGGTTTACTTGCAGGTCGTGAGTTTGCGATCTCGATGATTGTTAATCATGTAAGTAAACACCGCACTTCACGTAATGTCAGCAAAGATGCCATGAAGTTAATGTTTGGTTTGGCCTTATCTGTTATCTTGGCTACTACATTGCCGTGGTTCTATGACTTTGTGACCGCGTTGGCCGCATAAGCTTAAAGATCATATCAAATAGAAAAAGCGAGCATCGGGCTCGCTTTTTTTATGGGCATATTTTTACACCACGAAGTTTTTTGGTGCAGATAAATTTTTTAAAGCATTATAAATATCTTGGACGTTATTACACACAATCAGTTTGGCGCGGTGCTGAGGCGGTAAAAAGCCTTCAGTGACTGCATGGTCGAGCTGGCTAATTAAGGCATTGTAGAAGCCATTGACGTTATACAGCATCATGGGTTTTTGGTGTTGATTGAGCTGCCCCCATGTGGCGATCTCTAAAATTTCTTCAAAAGTACCCAGTCCTCCAGGTAATGCAACAAAGGCACTAGCACGTTCAGCCATAATAGCTTTACGCTCGTGCATGGTACGTACCACATGCAGTTCAGTAAGATTACTGTGTGCACGTTCATAATCGAGCATAAATTCCGGAATCACGCCCACCGCTTCACCGCCGTGTTGAATCACGGTGTCGGCAACTTGTCCCATCAGCCCAATACTGGCTCCGCCATAGACCAAGCCAAAGCCGTGCTCGGCAAGCCCTTGCGCTAAGTCGGTTGCCGCTTGTAAATAAATCGGATGGTTGCCCAAACGGGAACCGCAATATAAAGCAATTAAAGGTTGAGTGGTTTGAATTTGATTTGGATTTAAAGCTTCAGGCATTTTTACTTCGCTATTCATTTTTATTGTTCACCTTGAGTATTTTCGTTTTTCTAGCATTAGTCTATGCAAAATATGTGACAGTTTGACTCACACACAACAAAACAGAAGATGCGTTCGCTAATCGTGATAAAACAGGTGAATTTCGAAAAAATCTTACCTATACTGAAATTCACTTTAATAACACAGTAACTTCTATGAGTAGTGGTAGTGGTTGGCATCGCTCCGAGAAAATAAGCTTCAATCATAATATCCTGTTGCATACACAGGCGAAGATGTGGGAGATCCTTCGATGATTTTTGAATGGATGTCAGATCCCGCAGCGTGGGTGGGTTTAGCCACGTTAATTATTTTAGAAATTGTCTTGGGGATTGATAACCTCGTCTTTATTGCCATTTTGGCAGAAAAACTTCCTCCTGAACAACGCAATACTGCCCGCATTTTAGGATTAATGCTGGCTTTGGGTATGCGTTTAATTCTACTTGCCTCGATTGCATGGGTGGTCACTTTAACCGCACCACTCTTCCATGTCTTGGATCATCCATTCTCAGGGCGTGACCTGATTATGCTGTTTGGTGGGGTATTCTTGCTCTTTAAAGGCACCATGGAGCTGCGTGAGCGTCTTGAAAGTAAGCCCGTGCAAAAGGAAGAAAATCCTGTGCATGCGGTATTCTGGATGGTGATCGTACAAATTGTAGTGCTCGATGCCGTGTTCTCGCTCGACAGTGTGATTACCGCTGTAGGGATGGTGAAAGACTTATCCGTGATGATGATCGCCGTGATTGTGGCCATGATCATTATGTTGTGGGCATCTAAAGCCTTAATGGACTTTGTGAATAAGCATCCGACGGTGGTTATTCTGTGTCTGTGCTTCTTAATGATGATTGGTTTTTCCTTGTTGGTCGAAGGCTTTGGTTTCCATATTCCAAAAGGCTACTTATACGCAGCGATTGGCTTCTCGGTGCTGATTGAATTCTTAAATCAACTCATGCGTCGTAACCAAGAAAAATTAGTCACCACAACTGACTTGCGTTACCGTACCGCTTCTGCCGTGATGCGTATGCTGGGGGGTAAAAGCCAAGATGCACCGCAGCACGTAGATGATGTATTGGCAACACGTGCCTTTGCCGATGAAGTGTTTGATGAAGACAACGGTGTTTATCACAGTGTAATGGTGCAAGGGGTACTGGGTTTATCTGAGCGCCCAGTGAAGTCCGTCATGACACCGCGTCCTGAATTGGAATGGCTGGATTTAGATGCACCAGAGGCAGAAATTCGCAGTCAATTACTGAGCATTACCCATTCACGTTTAATTGTTGCACATGGTGAATTAGATAATATTGCCGGCATTGTACTGACCCACAAAGTCCTGAACGAATATGTGGAAACAGGGGTGCTTAACTTTGAGAAGCATCTGCGCGAGCCAGTGATTGTGCATGAAAATGCCCAAGTGTTGATGGTGATGGAGCAATTACGTCAGGCACCGTTACAAATGGCTATTGTGCTCAATGAATATGGTTCAATTGAAGGGATCGCTACGCCAATTGACGTACTTGAAGCCATTGCAGGTGAGTTCCCAGATGAAGATGAATTAGACAGCACTGCAGAAAGCCTCGAAGATGGTACCTTGATGCTTGATGGTTCAACGGATATTCGCCATGTCTCGTTACTGTTAGGGCGTGATTTGGTCGATGACGCGGAAGAGTACTCAACCCTGTCGGGCTATATTTTATTCCACTTGGGTCGTTTACCTGAAAATGGTGAAAAAATTCAAGTCGATGGTCATATCTTTGAGGTGGTGACTATGGATGGACATAAAATTGAAAAAGTGCACATTATGCAGATGGTGAGCAAAACACCGAAGGCACATTAATTTAGAGCAAACTTGGTTAAAATAGCTCGCATTGTCGAGCTATTTTTTTGAGTTGATATGTCTAATCTATGTCCCTGTGGCAGTGCCGATTACAGCAATTGCTGCCAACCTTTACATTTAGGTCAAGTAATGGCAAGCAGTGCAGCGCAATTAATGCGTTCACGTTATAGCGCCTTTGCCAAACATGATATTCGTTATATTGTGGCCACCACAGCCCTGTTGCAACAAGCGCATTTAGATGTGGCAGCCATTGAAGCATGGAGTAAAGCCAACCAATGGCTCAAGCTTGAAGTGGTGCAGGCCAAAGAAAAGCTTGCGAAACATCATGCCCAAGTTGAATTTAAAGCCCATTATCATGATGGCACCCAAGCACAGGTGCATCATGAAGTCTCGCACTTTGTACAACACAATGGATTATGGTATTTCTTAGATCCAACCACAGATTATCAACCTAGTATGAAGCAGCCATGTGTCTGTGGTTCGGGGAAAAAATTTAAGCAATGCTGTGCACAATTCATTTAAATTTGGCTTAGAATAGCGCGCACGAATTAGCCTATACGGAAACAAGGCGATGTTACTCACGGTTATTTATATTATTGCAATTACGGCTGAAGCGATGACAGGTGCACTGTCTGCAGGTCGGCGTAGTATGGATTGGTTTGGTGTGATGATTATCGCCTGTGTGACGGCCCTAGGGGGCGGTTCAGTGCGTGATGTGCTGTTAGGTCACTATCCTTTAACTTGGGTCAAACATCCTGAATATTTGGTGCTCACTTGCTGTGCGGCGTTCTTTACCATTGTGATTGCAAAATGGATGCGCCATTTACGCTCCATGTTCTTAATTCTAGATGCACTCGGTTTAATTGGTTTTACCATTATTGGCTGCCAAATTGCATTAGAAATGGGACATGGTTTTGTGGTCTCTGCCGTAGCAGGGGTACTGACAGGGGTTTCGGGCGGGATTTTACGTGATATCTTGTGTAATGACGTTCCGTTAGTGTTCCGCCGTGAACTGTATGCCAGCATTTCCTTTGTGGCGGTGATTTGTTATTGGTTCTGTCTACATTTAGGCTTATCGCTTGAGCTCACCATTATTACCACCTTAGTGTTTGGTTTCTCGTTGCGTTGTATTGCCATTTACTTTGGCTTAGAAATGCCGAAATTTATTTATAAAGAAGATGATGAACAATCTGCCTCTTCTAAAGATGCCTCTTAATTTCTAGGCGTAGCTGCTGCCCATGATGCATGACATATTGGGCAGGCATTGGGCATCCGACACAAAACAAAAATTACTCCTGTTGTGAAAGCAGCACGTGTCCTTTCACCAATTCAGAGCATTTGTTATGGATTTAGTTTCTCGGATTCAGCGCTTACCGATTGGTAAGTTTCACTATACCTTATTGTGGGTGATCGGACTCGGTTGGATGTTCGATGCCATGGATACCGGCTTAATCTCCTTTATTTTAGCCAAAATGGCGGAAGATTGGGCCATGACCCCAACGGAAAAGGGCTGGGTGGTGTCCATTGGTTTTGTGGGGATGGCGATTGGTGCGGTGTGTTCAGGTGCATTAGCCGATCGCATTGGGCGCAAAACCGTGTTTGCCACTACTTTGGTCATTTATAGTCTGGCAACCGCAGCCTGTGCATTTGCACCGAATTTAACTTGGTTGTTGGTGTTTCGCTTTGTGGTGGGTTTAGGTCTTGGTGGACAGTTACCTGTCGCAGTGACCTTGGTCAGTGAGTATATTCCGGCACATGTGCGCGGACGCTTTATTGTATTACTGGAAAGTTTTTGGGGCTTAGGCTGGCTCTGTGCAGCACTGGTGGCTTACTTTGTGATTCCTAAATTTGACTGGCATATGGCCTTTTTAATTGGGGGATTACCTGCTTTATATGCGATTGTGATTTGGAAAATGGTGCCCGAATCGATCCCTTATTTAATTAATCGCGGGCGTATTCAAGAAGCACATGATCTCGTACAACGCATTGAACGCAAATGTGGGGTCGAGGTGGTTCAGCAGATTGAAGTGCCGCAAGTGGCTGCACAGCAGAGTATTTCATTTAAACAGTTGTGGTCGGGGGTATTTGCACGTCGTACCTTAATGCTGTGGCTGATTTGGTTTGGCATTGTTTATTCGTACTACGGCATCTTCACATGGTTACCAAGCTTATTGGTTAAACAAGGCTATAGCATTGTGCAATCGTTTGAATATGTGTTAATCATGATTCTGGCGCAATTGCCCGGTTATATTGTGGCAGCATGGCTGGTTGAATGGTGGGGCCGTAAAGCGACTTTGGCGGTGTTTATTGGTATGTGTGCCATTTCTGCCTACTTCTTTGGTCAAGCCGATAGCGTGGCGCTGATTATGCTGTGGGGCTGTTTACTGTCGTTCTTTAACTTAGGGGCTTGGGGCGTATTGTATACCTATACACCTGAGCAGTACCCAACCAATATTCGCGCCTTTGGTTCAGGATGGGCAGCAGCTATTGGTCGTATTGGCGGTATTGTTGCACCTATGGCGGTGACGCACTTAATGGTCAAAGACCAAGGCTTTAGTTATGTCTTTATGATGTTTACGGCGGTGTTGGTGGCTGTCGCATTGGTGATTTTGGTCTTAGGTGAAGAAACCAAAGGCCGAACTTTAGAATCTATTTCAAAATGATGTTGCAATAAACGTCATAAAATGTCGCAGAAGGATTTGCAGCTAGGTTTCCTCTGCGACATCGCATTATAATTCAAACAGACAAGAACACGATTTTAGGACTATAGGTTGTTATGACAAGCCTTGCGCATCATGCGACAGAAAACCGCTCCGTAGCAGAATTTACCGAACAAGCTTACTTAAACTATGCCATGTACGTGATTATGGACCGTGCATTGCCACACATTAGTGATGGTTTAAAACCCGTACAGCGCCGTATTGTGTATGCGATGAGTGAGCTGGGCTTAAAACCAACTGGAAAACCCAAAAAATCAGCCCGTACCGTGGGGGATGTATTGGGTAAATACCATCCGCATGGTGACTCCGCGTGTTATGAAGCCATGGTACTGATGGCGCAGCCGTTTAGCTATCGTTATCCGTTTATTGAAGGCCAAGGCAACTGGGGTTCACCCGATGATCCGAAGTCTTTTGCAGCAATGCGTTATACCGAAGCCAAATTGTCTGCCTATAGTGACTTGTTATTGTCGGAATTGGGTCAAGGCACCTGTGATTGGCAGGACAACTTCGACGGTTCCATGAAAGAGCCGGTGAATTTACCAGCGCGTGTACCCAATATTCTGATGAACGGTACCACAGGTATTGCTGTGGGGATGGCCACCGATATTCCACCGCACAATCTACGTGAAGTGGTCAAAGGCACGATTGCCTTAATTCGGAATCCAAATTTAAGTGATGAGAAAGTCGCAGAATATATTCCGGCACCAGACTTACCAACCAAAGCGGAAATCATCAGCTCACCCGCTGACTTATTGAAGATTCAGACCACTGGTCGTGGTAGTTACCGCATGCGTGCGGTGTACAGTGTCGAAAAAAATGAGATTGTGATTACCGAGCTGCCTTACCAAGTGTCGGGCTCTAAAATTATTACTCAAATTGCCGACCAAATGCAGGCCAAAAAATTGCCATTGGTCAGTGATTTACGTGATGAATCGGATCATCAAAACCCCACCCGTTTGGTCATTGTGTTACGTTCAAATCGCATTGATGCCGAAGCGGTGATGAGTCATTTATTTGCCACCACGGATTTAGAGTCAAGTTATCGTGTCAATCTGAATATGATTGGTGCCGATGGCCGCCCGCAAGTGAAATCAATCCGTCGTATTTTGTTGGAATGGATTGAAATCCGTAAGCAAACGGTGACACGTCGTTTAAGCTACCATTTAAATAAAATCGAAAAACGTCTGCATATTTTAGGCGGTTTATTGGTGGCCTATTTAAATGTCGACGAAGTGATTCGCATCATTCGTGAAGAAGATGAGCCTAAAGCGGTGTTAATGGCACAATTTGGTTTAGATGCTATTCAAGCGGATGCCATTTTAGATTTAAAACTGCGTCATTTGGCTAAACTTGAAGAGCAAAATATTCGTGCTGAGCAAGCCGATTTAGAAGCCAAAGCGACGGTGATTCGTGAGCAATTGGCAAATCCTGATGCATTGAAAAACCTCATTATCACAGAACTCAAAGAAGACGCGAAAAAATTTGGCGATGCACGTCGTTCGCCACTGGTGGCACGTCAAGAAGCGACTGCGATTAGTGAACAAGATATGCTGCCTGCAGATCCGGTCACCGTCGTGATTTCAGAAGCAGGTTGGGTACGTTGTGCTAAAGGCCATGATGTAGATGTGGAAAACCTAAGCTTCCGCGCAGGTGACCAATACTTGAGTCATGCACAAGGTAAGTCCAACCAGCGTGCCTATTTATTGGATGATGCAGGACGTAGTTATGCATTGGCCATTAACCAGTTGCCATCGGCACGTGGATTTGGCGAACCCCTCAGCTCCAAGCTTAGTCCTGCAAGCGGTATCGGCTTTAAACAGGTGTTTATTGCTGACGATGACGCTGAAATTTTAGTCTTGGGTAGTAAAGGTTTTGGCTTTAAAACTCAAGCCAAACAACTAGATACCAATGCGAAAGCGGGTAAAGCCTTCTTAAACTTGCCAGAAAATAGCCAAATGCTTCCAATTGTTGCTATTGAGAATTTTAGCCATGTTGCTGTACTCAGTTCTGGTGGTAGAGTGCTAATCACCGAACTGTCGGAATTACCAATTCTCAACAAAGGTAAGGGGAATAAGCTGATACAACTAGAGGATAAAGAACAGATTACTTGTGCTGTATTGTTAAATTTAGACGAAGTAATTCATATATTTGCAGGTCAACAACAACTCAAACTCAAGGGTGAGGATCTACTCAAATATGTGGGTAAGCGTGCGTCAAAAGGGCAACTCTTACCACGTGGATATCAGAAAGCCAATAAACTGTTCGTTCAAAGATAATGCTGGTCTTTCAGCCATGATAGCCGTATATATTTGAATCGTGAGAATGGATGCAATGCTGCACATCACACGTAAAACAACATTGGTGCAGCATTGAAAACAAAAGTGAAAACGAAAGAATTGGGAGACATTTGGGTTATGGAAAAGATCTGGTTCAGTGAGTATGAAAAGACAGGCATTCCCGAAACAGTTGAATTGCCTTCAGAAAATACCTCTTTAGTGGATATTTTTGAAAAAAACTTCCAAAAGTTTGGCTCGCGTGATGCATTTATCTTTATGGATAAGGCGTTAACCTTTAATGACTTAAATGAAGAAAGTCAGAAGTTTGCAGCGTATCTACAAAGTTTAGGCCTCGCAAAGGGCACACGTGTTGCGGTAATGATGCCCAATATCTTGCAATATCCTGTCGTGGCGATTGGGGTATTTCGTGCCGGTCTCGTGTTGGTCAATGTTAATCCACTGTATACCTCTCGTGAGCTTGAGCATCAACTCAATGACTCGGGTGCAGAAGTGTTGGTGATTGTGGAAAACTTTGCCACTGTGTACCAAAAAATTATGGGTAAGACGCCAGTCAAGCATGTGGTTGTGGCCTCAGTGGGCGATATGCTCGGTGTGCTGAAAGGGAGCTTAGTGAATTTTGTTTTACGTTCGGTACGTAAACAGATTCCAAGCTGGGACATTCCGGGACACATTAAATTTAATGCGGCCTTAGCTAAAGTGAGTCCAAGTCAGTATAAACGTCCACAGTTAACCTTAAGCGATACGGCGGTCTTACAATATACCGGTGGTACGACAGGGGTGTCTAAAGGCGCTGAGCTGACCCATCGTAACTTGGTGGCCAATCTGTTGCAGTGTGATGGCATTTTCCAAAGTAAATTTGGTCAGCAAGATGGTGCGCCGAACGACCGTATTTTCTGTGCGCTGCCGCTGTATCATATTTTTGCCTTTATGGTCTGTGCTTTATATGGCATGTACAAAGGTCAAGCCAACGTGTTAATTCCTAACCCGCGTGATCTACCTGCGGTGATGAAAGAATTACGTAAGTATCAACCGACCTTCTTCCCTGCTGTAAACACGCTGTTTAATGCACTTGTAAATAACGAAGAATTTAAACAACTTGACCACAGTAAGCTTAAAATGGCGATGGGGGGCGGCATGGCTGTGCTGCCATCGACGGCTGAGGCATGGAAAAAAATTACCGGCAGCAACATTATTGAAGGCTATGGTTTATCAGAGACATCGCCTGTTGCCACCGCCAATCCGCCAACTTCAACTGAATTTAGCGGCACCATTGGGATTCCTATTCCACTGACTGAAGTGGCGATTTTGGATGATGACGGTAATGAATTGGCACTAGGTGAGCAGGGTGAAATCTGTATCCGTGGCCCACAGGTGATGAAAGGCTATTGGAACCGTCCGGACGAGACTGAAAAAGTCATGGTCAATGGCTTCTTCCGTACCGGTGATATTGGCATTATGAATGATCGTGGTTATGTCAAAATTGTCGATCGTAAAAAAGACATGATTTTAGTGTCTGGATTTAATGTCTATCCTTCTGAAATTGAAGAAGTCATTGCCAAACATCCAAAAGTCCTCGAAGTGGCTGCGATTGGGGTTGCGGATGAAAAATCAGGCGAAGTGCCAAAACTGTTTGTGGTGAAAAAAGACCCCTCTTTAACTACAGAAGAAGTTTTAGCCTTTGCCAAAGAAAACTTAACCGGCTATAAGCGTCCGCGTTATGTGGAGTTTATGGATGAATTACCAAAATCTAATGTGGGTAAAATCCTGCGTAAAGATTTACGTAAAACAGCTTAAAAAAAGCGCCCGAAAGGGCGCTTTTTTATTTTAATGATGAAGTTTGATCATTTTTCATCAGCCAACGATCAATATAAGGTCGACCGATGCCAAGAATCCATAAAAACACCAACATGGTGCCGCATTGGCGACCAAAGGCATTTGTATTAAAAGCCGCATAACTATACAAGTTGTCTGCGACACAATAGAGAATCACTACAGTCGCCCAGTGCCAAAGCACATGACGTTTAATCCCCACCATCCAAAAGGCCAAGGTCATCATGATAATGGTGCCTAATGTGGACAATACATTAAAGTTGGCACAGATCATTGCCAATAAAAATGCCACAATCGGTAAAACAATTTTGAGTACGCCATCAACACGGCGTTGATGAAGCTTTTGCTGCTCGAGGACAGCCAACATGTTCTGTTGTTCTTGATCGTGCATAACCCAACCTAAGTGCAATTGTCGCAAAGGCTCTATTTAACAAAATTGCCATGCTATGATGCAAGCTTAGTGCAACTTGAGAATGAAGATAAGATGCAAAGTATCAGTGGAATTATTTACCTGATTTTAATTGCCTGTTTGCTCCCCTACGTTTTTGCCATTATTGCCAAAGTCGCAGGTGGCTTTCGTGCCCAAGATAATCAACATCCACGTGAGTTTTTAGCCAAAACCACAGGTTTAGCCGCTCGCGCACATGCGGTACAGCAAAACAGTTTTGAGGGCTTACCGCTGTTTATTGCGGCAATCTTAGTGGCTGAATATATGGTACTGCCACAAAGTGTGGTCATGATCTTTGGGATTGCCTATATTGTACTGCGGGTGATCTATGGACTGTGCTACTTATTCAACCTTGCAACGCTGCGTTCAATTGTGTGGTTTATGGCGTTATCGTGTCCAGTTTTGTTATTGTTGCTGGTGATTAAGCTGACAGTGGGCTAAAAAATCCTGTCGAGCGGTGTATAATCGCAGCCTGATTGAAAGGCAAAGTCGCTATAATTGCGCTTTGGACAACAGCTTAATTTGAGAGTGATGCTATGAGCTACAGCAACATCCCAGCGGGTAAAGACGCACCAAACGATATCTACGTAATTATTGAAATTCCTGCAAACGCAGCACCAATTAAATACGAAATCGACAAAGATTCTGATGCATTATTCGTAGACCGTTTCATGGGTACAGCAATGTTCTACCCAGCGAACTATGGTTATGTACCAAACACGTTATCACTTGATGGTGACCCATTAGACGTGTTAGTTGTGACTCCACACCCAGTTGAACCAGGTTCTGTGATTCGTTGCCGTCCTGTAGGTAAATTGAACATGGAAGATGACGGTGGTGTTGACGCGAAACTTGTTGCTGTTCCACACGACAAATTAACACCGATCTACAAAGACGTTCAAGAATACACAGACCTTCCTGAATTGTTAATCAAACAAATCGAACACTTCTTCGCGCACTATAAAGACCTAGAAGCAGGTAAGTGGGTGAAATTAAGCGGTTGGGAAGGTGCGGATGTTGCAAAACAAGAAGTACTGAGCTCAATTGCAGCTTACGAAGAAGCAAATAAATAATTGCCGATTCTTATTTTAAGTAATCAATACTTAAAATAAAAAACCTGCACACTGTGCAGGTTTTTTTATGGCTAAATAACTGTAAAAATTAGAATAATTTCACAGGAATATCTAACCAAATACGCCATTCATTGGTGTCACCAATGTAGGCATCACGGTAAGCATCATTGGCACGTAAGTATGAATGACGTAAGCGTAGGCTGGTGTCTTTCATAGCGCCATTTTGTACGGTGTATTTGACTTGGTTAAAGAATTCACGCTCTTGACCTTCTTTGTCTTGACCACGAACATCAATATTCCAACCATAAACGAAAGCGCTGGTCCAATTTAGGCCCGGTACGCCGTGATTTTTGAAGTTATAGTTGTACTGTAAGCCCAATGATTTTTCGTCATTGCCGACAAAGTCAGACAAGTATGAGTTCGGTAGGTAAATACTTTGCACACCGTCAGCATTCTCACCATAGTCATAACCGACATTACCTGAGTTTTGTTGGTATGCTAACGACACATTATGGACGTCTTTGCTATAACCTGTTGAGATGGCCCAAATCGAGTTTTGACGATTAGCAAGATCATCTGTGGTGTGCGAATAGGTCGAAGCACCTTCTTCAAAATCAGTATGATAACCACTGAAATCTAAGCTTAATGCAGCATCGTTATTTAAAGCATGGCTATAATTTACATTGGCATAATGACGCTCTAATTTATCTTTAACGTCTGTACCCCAGTACGATGCATTTAGGTCATCATTAAACTTATATTTTGCGCCCCACACTACAGCACGGTCGAGTTTATTACCGTCTGAGTTAATTTGGTCTGAATATTGGTTCTTAGTGAATTTACCCGCAGTTAATTCAAGGTTGTCAATTTCATTACTCGTCACCAACACACCTTCAAAGTATTCAGGGACTAGACGTGCAGTGTTTGACGCCAACACAGGAATATCCAGAATTTGTGTACCATACACGGCTGTGGTATTTGAAACACGTGCTTTGACATAGGCACCACCACGCGCCCAATGGTCATAAGCAGATCCATCGTTGTGCTTTGGAATCATGCCATTGCCCGCATTTTTGTTTTCGCCCAACTTCACAGAGGCATCGCCAATAATACCCGCACCAAAACCAACAACACCTTGGGTAAAGCCAGAATCAAGTTTCACCATTGCTGTTTGAGCAGTTGAACTTGTATCTGTTGCACCTTCTTTTTTATCACGATTTAAGAAACCAGTACGGAACACTACCGAGCCTTCAGCCCCATCGACAAAGCCTTGAGCTTCGCTTTGTTCACTTGCGTATACAGATGTGATGAGTGCAGCTTGGATTAAAACTGCCAAGGTAAGTTTTTGCATTGGGAGAGAGCCTCATACAAACAAAATTAGCGGGAAGGTAAATTATGGTTTTGATTAAGCTGTAAACATTTTACAGTTGATAACAAACAAAATACCATTTTTGTTACTTTGATTTCATTAAAAGTACACAATCATCAGCCTAGAATCGATGTTTTTTTTAGAATCTAGCGTCTATTATTTATAATGTTTTTTAAAAACAATTATCTAGATAAAAAATAATTTTGCTTTGCTGCTTTTTTTTTCATCAAATGGTCAATAAAATCCCATCCTAAATTTATTTTGAAAAATAACCGACATGCATAAATATTCCGTTTTATCGTACTTAAATGCCAGCCTCGTGAGCATGGTGGGCTTAATGGCAGGCGGCATCACAACCGCTCAAGCTGAAGTGAGTGCTCATGTGGGGCTGCTGTCGAGCTATGTCTATCGCGGTGCAGAAGAGAATGATGGACTGACCATTCAGGCTGGCGTGGAGTATGAACATGCAAGTGGCGCGTATCTGGGTTATTGGGGCTCAAGCTTGGGCTATTCACCGCGTCACGAATACAAAGACCATGACATCGAGCATGATTTCTTTGTGGGCTATCGTGGTGCGTTGAGTCCAAAGTGGCAATATGACACTCAAGTGGTAAGTTATGTCTATCAACATGGGGGCAGTGTGCGCGATGATGCGGATAAACGTCATACCACGGCGCTTGAATGGCTCACCCATGTCAATTATCAAGATCTCAGCTTAGGTGTAGGGGTGATGTTGAAAGACGCCAGCTGGGCCAATGCCGGTGATGTTTATCTTAGCGCAGGCTATGACTATGCTTTACCTCAAGATTTTCTACTGAGTACTAGTGTTGGTGTGTCGTTGTATAACGGCAACAACGATGACCCTTTGCTTACAACTAAGAAGGATGTCGTACTAAGTGAGGTAAGGGTTGGGGTAAGTCGAGCCATCTTTGACAGCAATTTTGAAGGATCGGTGGAATACGTTTGGGGCGGTAAAGATCGTGCTGCAGAAGATCTTGATCAACAGGCCATCGTTGGACTCAGTTATCACTTCTAGACTCAAATACAGCGCTAAGGGTATGGCCTTGCACCTCATGTCATCATGTTGCAGCAGATTTGCCTGAAATTTGCTTAAACATGAGGCACAGCTAGGTTGTGGTGCTGAGGCCCTTCCTCATTTTAGTGCGTCATTCATTGTTTAATGAATGTCAGCATTGAATGAGATCTATTTTTAAAAAAATTAATTTAAACAATGCCTTAATCATATTAAATTGTTTTTTGGTCTGTGTTAAAGCGCGAGTGCTGAAGTTGGCATATTGCTTGCTATTTTCATTGTCAACAAAAAGAGTGACTTCGCTACCGCTGTGTGGCCAGCAAAAAAGGAAAAACAATGAAATTAGCTTATAAGGCATTGGCTGTTGCTGCTGCGGCAACCCTCTCAAGTCTGACGTTTGCAGACACAACTGAAAATCCATGGGGTTTGTCCTTTAGCGGTACAGCGGCGATGACCTCGGATTATCGCTTCCGTGGGGTGACTCAAGCGCAAAATGATCCTGCGGTTCAAGTGGGCTTTACCGCTAGCCATGACTCAGGGCTGTATGCAGGGGTATGGGGCTCAAACATTGATTTTGGTTCAGCCGCACATTTAGAAATTGGGCCATATCTTGGCTTTGCCACAGAACTTGAGAATTTTGCCGGCAAACCGGTGTTGGATGTTGGGGCATGGTATTTCATTTATCCAAGTGAAAGTGATCTGAATTGGTTAGAACTTTATAGCAAGCTGACTTTTAATAATGTATTCATGCCGGATGCGAGTCTTGCTGCAGGTGTTAACTACAGTAATGATTTTATTGGGGACAATACCGATGCATGGTACTTCAATTTAAGCTATGCGGTGCCTTTTGCAGGGACGCAGTTTGGTGCAGTAGCGGGTCTAGGCTATACCCTTGCCGATAAAGACTACTTTGGCGATGACGATAAATATTTGGATTGGAAAGTTGGGGTGACCTACTCATTTGCCTCAGTTGAAGGGTTATCTGCGGAATTGGCTGCAGTTGGTTCAGACATTGACTATGGATCGGGTACACCAAGCTCAGTGGAGCGTGGCGTAGAAACAGGTGCGGTCTTTACCTTAACCAAAGCTTTCTAAAGCAATTCACAGCCAAAAAGCGCCGCAATCAGACGGCGCTTTTTTAATGCTGTTGTTGCCGATAAGACAAGGCTTCACTTAAGTGAGTACTTTGAATCAACTCACTTTGTGCTAAATCAGCAATGGTTCGTGCCACGCGTAATACCCGATGATAGGCACGTGCGGATAAATTCAGGCGTTGTTGCGCCATGCTCAAAATCTGCAGCGCTTTAGGATCAAGTACAGCATGCTGCTCAAGTGCTTGCGGGGAGAGTGTTGCATTTGGCTGTTGTTGACGTTGGATTTGTCGGCTATAGGCGTCGATCACGCGTTGGCGTACGACTGCTGAGGATTCACTCGCTTGAGTACTCTGTAAATCTTGGATCGGCAATGCAGGCACATCAACATGTAAATCTATACGATCTAATAACGGGCCGGATAAGCGATTTTGATAGCGCTTAATGGCTTCAGCAGAACATTGGCAACGTTGCTGCTGATGAAAAGCATAGCCACACGGACATGGATTCATTGCAGCAATTAATTGAAAATGTGCAGGAAAGGTCATTTGCCGAGAAGCACGAGAAATCACGATCTGTTTTGATTCTAAGGGTTGGCGCAGGACTTCTAAGACCTTGCGATCAAATTCTGGGAGTTCATCTAAAAACAATACACCTAGATGTGCCAAGGTAATTTCCCCAGGTTTTGGCTGCGAGCCACCCCCCACTAAGGCAATGGCAGAAGCTGTATGGTGCGGTGCACGAAAGGGGCGTTGCCCGAAGGGATGAGGAATGTTGGCCACCGAATAGATACTGGCAACCTGTAAATTTTCTTCTACGCTTAAAGGTGGCAAGATGCTTGGCAGACGTGAGGCCAATAGGGTTTTACCTGTGCCCGGTGGCCCTTGCAGCAGTAAAGAATGTCCACCGGCGGCGGCAATTTCAAGGGCACGCCGTGGTCGCAATTGACCTTTCACATCGGCAAGGTCAAGGCTGTATTCACTGAGGTATTCAGTCTGCTGAGCTTGATACAGCGGCAGGGGATGTGCGCGTGTGATATGCGCGCAGACCTGTTGTAAAGTATTGGCTGCATACACTTCAACATGAGGCAGTTGTGCGGCATGTTGTGCATTTTCAGTGGGCACAATAAGTTGATGCTGCTGTTGTTGACAGGCGATGGCGCTGCTGAGTATGCCAGTCGTCGGACGCAGTTGCCCATCTAAAGCCAACTCGCCAATAAACTCAAGTGCGCTGATTTGGGCTTCAGGCAGTTGTCCCGAAGCCATTAAAATTCCCACCGCAATCGCTAAATCTAAACGTGCACCATCTTTGGGAAGGTCTGCTGGGGCTAAATTAATGGTGAGACGCTTGGTTGGGAATGTAAAGCCACTGTTAATAATGGCTGAACGAACCCGATCTTTACTCTCTCGTACTGCCGCTTCGGCAAGCCCCACCATGGTGATCGAGGGAAGACCTTGGCTGATATGAACTTCGACTTCAATTAATGGGGCATGTAATCCCAGTAAACCTCGGGTATAGACTTTGGCAAAAGACATTCAGGATGCTCCTATTTGGTGCTTTCCTAAGGGGGATCAATGCCCTATTGTTGCACTGGCTTGGTGCTATTTTTGCTGCAACTGTTGCTGAAGCTGTTCAATTTGTTGCATCAATTGATCTAGCCGTGCATTGGCTAGCTTCAAGGCAGTACGTTGGCGTTCAATTTCTTCTTGTGACACCAAATCCATATGGCTGACCGCTTCATTAAGTAAAGCACGTAAGTTATGTTCAAGATCTTTTTTAGGTTGATCAACCTGTTCTAAAATGGCTTGAAGTAGAGTTTCAATCATGGCAAAGCCCATGTAATAACGGAGTTTGCTCAGTTTAGCATTGCTGAAAGCACGGCCATAGCATGTTGATAAAATATGCAGTGCTGCCGTCATCATATTATCGATTTTAGTCTAAATATGTATATTTTTTAAAATTCTCACTACATGCGAAAGCGTAAAATAATGTATAAATAAAGCCTGTGACCAAGTGCGCTAACTCCCCCCAACCTTAGGGCCTTGGCACGGAAATTGAACATAAAACCTTACTGGTGCAAGAAACCGAAGGAATATAAATATGAAACTCGTAACTGCAATTGTTAAACCGTTCAAATTAGATGACGTACGTGAGGCGTTATCTGAGATTGGCGTACAAGGGATCACCGTCACAGAAGTGAAAGGTTTTGGTCGTCAAAAAGGCCATACTGAACTGTATCGTGGTGCTGAATACGTTGTTGATTTTTTACCTAAAGTAAAAATTGAAATCGCGATTAGCGATGAAATGGTTGACGCTGTCATTGAATCGATTACCCGTGTGGCAAGCACAGGCAAAATTGGTGATGGTAAGATCTTTGTAACTAACTTAGAGCAAGTGATTCGTATCCGTACCGGTGAAACAGGTGCTGACGCTGTTTAAGCGCTTGGCATGAAGTTTGCTCTTTAGGGCATAACGGATAAAAACATGGTTGGGGGAAACGAATGAAGAACACGCTCCTTGCGTTTGGTTTGGCCAGCGCGCTATTGGGTGGATCTGCGACTTGGGCCGAAGAAGCCAGCGTAGCAACACCGACTCAAGAGGTCACTGTCGTGACCACTCAAACTGTACTTGATCCAAGTGCAGACACGTTTTCAGACACACAGCTAAATGATGTGGTTTTAGCCACAGAACCTGAGCCAGTTTTGGATACAGGGGATACAGCGTGGGTGTTAATTTCAACAGCGTTAGTGTTGTTAATGACCATTCCGGGTTTAGCGCTCTTCTATGCGGGTATGGTACGTAAGAAAAACGTCTTGAGCACCATGGCACACAGTTTTGTAGCTGCAGCAGTGGTGAGTATCACTTGGGTTGCGATTGGCTATTCTCTAGCGTTTGGTGAGGGAAATGCTTTTATTGGGAATCTTGACAAAATCATGTTGGCTGGTGTGACCACAGAGGCACTCAGCGGCAGTATCCCTGAGATTTTGTTTGTAATTTTCCAAATGACTTTTGCCATTATTACTGTGGCCATTATTAGCGGTTCGATTGCAGAACGTATGAAGTTTGGTGCCTTTGTGGCCTTTATCGCGATTTGGTCGATTGTGGTATATGCACCTATTACCCACTGGGTCTGGGGCGGTGGCTGGTTAGGCAATGATGGGGCCTTGGATTTTGCTGGTGGTACCGTCGTGCATATTAACTCGGGTGTAGCCGGTCTTATTGCAGCATACATGTTGGGCAAACGTATGGGCTTGGGTCGTGAATCCATGGCACCGCATAATTTGACCCTGACTGTGATTGGCGCAAGTTTACTGTGGGTCGGTTGGTTTGGTTTCAACGGCGGATCAGCATTAGGTGCCAATGGTTCAGCAGGCTATGCTTTGGTGGTGACACAAGTGGCAGCAGCAGCAGCGGCATTATCATGGTTGCTTACAGAAAAACTCGTCCGTGGTAAAGCATCGGTATTGGGTGCAGCATCAGGTGCAATTGCAGGTTTGGTGGTGATTACCCCAGCGGCAGGTTTTGTTACTGTAGGTGGTGCCTTAGTGATGGGCTTAATTGGTGGTGTGGTTTGTTTCTGGGGAATTACCGCGTTAAAACGTATGCTCAAAGCCGACGACTCACTCGATGCCTTTGGTCTACATGGTGTAGGCGGTATTGTCGGAGCAGTGCTCACAGCTTTCTTTGCCAGTGAATTCATTATGGGTGATGCGGCACCAACGAGTCTAGTCAGCCAATTGTGGGTACAAGTGGAAGGCATCTTTGCAACAGTCGCTTACTCAGCAGTATTGACCTTTGTGATCTTAAAAGTTCTTGATCTCACCATGGGTATTCGTGTTGATTCAGATGATGAACGTATGGGTCTCGATTTAAGTCAACATGGCGAACGTGTCGATTAAGATCTAAATTTTCAAGATTCTATATATAGTATCAAACAGCCCATATGGGCTGTTTTTTTTCTATATCTAGCGTAAAACTCTACAAAGCAGCGTTTTTTTGCTAAACTCTGCCCTCAACTCCATACCTCAATTTAACCACTATGCATTGTCCATTTTGCAACGCCGCTGATAGTAAGGTGATCGATTCGCGTTTGGCCGCAGAAGGCTGTCAGATTCGACGTCGTCGTGAGTGTTTAAGTTGCGGAGAACGCTTTACCACCTTTGAGAGTTACGAAGTGGTGATGCCGCGGGTCATTAAATCAGATGGTAAAAATGAGCCTTTTGATGAAGCAAAATTGCGTCGTTCATTAATGCATGCCTTACAAAAAAGACCTGTGACCCAAGAACAAATAGAAAGCGTACTCAGTGATATTCAGCTCCAAATTCGTCGCTTAGGTGAGCGTGATGTTAAATCAATGAAAATTGGCGAAATCGTGATGCAGGCTTTATTCGCACTCGATCATGTGGCTTATGTGCGTTTTGCCTCGGTTTATCAAGATTTCCAAGATGTTGAAGCATTTCGTCGTCAGATTGAACAAATGCAGCAACGCGACCAAGACATTTAAAGAGTAGCGCCATGTCAGCACTTTCCCAAGACCAATACTGGATGCAGCGTGCGATCGAATTGGCGCGCCTCGGGCAGTATTCCACCAAACCCAATCCGAATGTGGGCTGTGTGATTGTTCAGGGTGAACAATTGGTGGGTGAGGGGTTTCATCCACGTGCAGGGCAACCGCATGCTGAAGTTTTTGCCTTACGTGCAGCAGCTGCACAGGCACAAGGTGCAACCGCTTATGTGACTTTAGAGCCGTGTGCACATTATGGGCGTACGCCGCCATGTGCGAAAGGTCTGGTAGAAGCGGGTGTATCGCGAGTTGTAGTGGCGTGTCCAGATCCAAACCCTTTAGTGGCAGGTAAGGGCGTTAAAATCTTACAAGATGCAGGCATTAGGGTAGATGTTGGAATCTGTGAAGCACAAGCACACCAGCTGAATCTAGGCTTTTTAAAGGCGATGGCAACCGGCATGCCCTATGTGCGCTTAAAAATCGCCTCAAGCTTAGATGGACGTACTGCCATGGCCTCAGGCGAGTCGAAGTGGATTACGGGGCCTGAGGCACGTTTAGATGTACAGCATTGGCGGGCAATTTCAGCTGCGGTGATCACGGGCATTGAGACGGTATTGGCAGATGATTGCCAACTGAATGTACGTGAATTGGCCCAAGGTGATATCTCACAGGTGGTACAACCCAAACGAGTGATTTTGGATCGCCAAGGCCGTTTGCCATTAAATGCCAAAATTTTACAGTCGCCTGAAACGGTCATGGTCATGGGGCCTTTTCGCCAAGCACTTGCTGATTTAGGGGTGATTCAATTTGACGTTCAGCCTTTGCCTGCGTTATTGGCCCATCTAAAGCAGCATCATCAAATTTACGATATTTTGGTTGAAGCCGGTGCGACTTTAGCAACAGCATTTTTACGTGAACAGCTCGTAGACGAATTGATCAGCTATGTGGCACCAACGCTGCTTGGGCAGTCTGCACGTGCTATGTTTAATGCCGAATTTAGCCATATGGCACAGCAACAACGTTTTAAACTGCATGCAGTGACCCAGTTGGGCAATGATGTGCGTTTAATACTTCTTCCTATGCAAGAGACAGTATGAGTTCAGAGTCATCTACGGTTTATCATAAACGTCGCCATGCTGCGCGTACCACTGATGAATATTTATTTCATCAATTGGTGCCGTATTTAGGCAATAAGCGTCGTCTATTACATCTGATTTTAGAAGCTTTAGAGCAGACAGGTACCCTCAAGCCTGCAGATGGCCGTGCCCCAATTTTTGCTGACTTCTTTGCAGGTTCTGGTGTGGTGTCACGCTTGGCACGTCAAAATGGCTATCGCGTGATTGCCAATGATTGGGAACCGTATAGCCATGCTTTAAATCACGCCATTTTGTCGTGTACCGAAGCACCAGCATTTAAGGAATTGGGCGGCTATCAAAAAGCGATTGATCATTTGAATCGACTGCCTGAAGTTAAAGGCTGGGTCACCCATAACCTGTGCCCACGTAATGACGAAATTTACGATCCGAGTCGTGACCGCTTGTTCTTTAAACGGCGTAATGGCATGCGTATTGATGCAATACGCCAGCAAATTGCAGCATGGCAAGCGCAAGGGGCAATTGATGATGTAGAAATGAGTGCATTATTGGCTCCACTTTTATATTCAGCCAGTTTTGTTAGTAACACCTCGGGCGTGTTTAAAAGCTTCCACCATGGTTGGGGCGGCAAAACGCAAACTGCTTTAGAGCGTATTGAGTCGTTGCTGTGGTTAACACCAAGTCGTTTCTGCCCTGTGGGTGAGCCTAAACAACCGGCGGCGGAAATGTGGTGTGTGGATGCTCAGCATCTTGCCAACCAAATGAGTGGTTTTGAGGTTGATGTTGCCTATTTAGATCCACCCTACAATCAGCACGCCTATAGCAGCAACTATCATGTCTTAAATGCACTTACGCTGTGGGATCAGGTTGATTTACCCACGCCAGACACCAAAGGTTTTAAGAGTGGAATCGACCGTGCATGGCGTAAAGAGCGTCCAAGTCCTTATAATTCTTCAAAACATGCCAAAGCAGCTTACGAAAAATTATTGGCAACCATCAATGCACGTTATATTCTGACCAGTTATTCAACGGACGGTAATATTGACGCTGCGGACTTATTGCAAGCCAATTTAGCACGTGGTCGCGTGACCTTGCTGACTCAAGATGTACCGCGCTATCGGGTCAGTAAACAGCGTCAGTCAGAACGGGCACGGGTATTGGAATTTATTGTGATTACCGATACACATGCCAAGTCAGGTCCACCCTTACGTCAATTGCTCACACAATTACATCACTATGCAGAGCTCGGTGGGGTAGATACCAGCAGTGTGACCACCCAATTGGCTTTGTGGTAAAAACAAGCACAACATGAGAGATATCAACGTATGTTTACTGGCATTATTGAAAGTTTAGGGAAAGTGGAAAGCCTACAACAGATAGGTGGGGATGTACGTGTCCGTATTCATACTGATCTGGATATGTCTGATGTCCATTTAGGGGATTCGATTGCCACAAATGGGATTTGCTTAACCGTAACTGACTGGGGAAGCAATTGGTACAGCGCTGATGTATCACGTGAGAGTTTAAGCCGAACGACACTTGGTCAGTGGAAGATTGGACAGGCGGTCAACGTAGAAAAAGCCATGTTACCCACAACACGTTTTGGTGGCCATATTGTTTCAGGTCATGTCGATGCTGTAGGCGAAATTACCCAAGTGCGACAAGACGCGCGTTCATTGTATTTTGAAGTGACAGCACCTGTTGAAATTGCCAAATATTTAGCAGAAAAAGGTTCAGTGACTGTTGATGGTATTAGCTTAACTATCAATCATTTGCGTGGAAATATTCTCAGCTTAAACTTAATCCCACACACCGCAGAACGTACCAATATTGGCACATGGAAAACAGGCACCCGCGTGAACTTAGAGGTGGACGTCTTAGCCCGTTATATTGAACGCTTATTACTCGGAGATCGAGCAGCCCAAGTGCCGACCGAATCCAAAATTAGTATGGATTTTCTTGCAGAAAATGGCTTCTTGAAGTAAAACTATCAGCCCATAAGAACAGTCTAGTTGAAAAATTAGACTGTTTTTTTATTGGTTTATTCTATTTTTCAATGAATGTGCAGGTCTTTGCGGGAGAGAGAACTCAATGGATTTACAACCATGATGGATTTTTTACTGCATTTAGAGCAATGGCTGCCGATGTTGCTCGAGCAATATGGGGTTTGGATTTACGCCATTTTATTTGCGGTGATTCTAGCGGAAACAGGCTCGGTGTTTATGTTTTTCTTACCGGGTGACAGTCTGCTGATTGCCGTAGGTGCATTGTGTTCGACCAGTGATGATGTCCATATCCAATATATGGGGCTACTGCTGTTCATTGCAGCGGCACTAGGTTATGTGGTGAATTACTACACCGGTCAGGTATTGGGAGTGAAATATTTCCACAAACATTCACGCTTTTTTAAACCTGAATACATGCAAAAAACCAACCACTACTTTATGAAACATGGGGCATTTACGATTTTGATTGCCCGCTTTGTGCCGTTTGTCCGTTCCTTTGCACCCTTTGCAGCAGGTTCAGCGCGCATGAATTTTGGCAGCTTTATGCTCTACAACGTATTAGGCAGTGCTGTGTGGATTGGTGTGTTATTGTCAATTGGCTACGGTTTAGGCAATATTGTGGGTGTGTTTAAAGATTGGCTGTTATAAGGGCAAAAGCCCACAGCTATGCGGGCTTGCGTAGACCTACATCAATGTTTAATGACTTTTAATGCAGTCGCACCAAGCCATGCTGATGATGTGCCTTGCGGCGCAACTGAAAACGTACCTTGTGCAGCTTCACGGCACAAATACACTGAAACGGCTTGAAAATCGCTGCGGCTGAGCCAAAGCTCTTGTGCTGTAATGACCCATTGTTCGCCTGAAGCTAAGCCTGCAATTTTTGTTGCAACATGATTTAACACATTCATGATTGTCCCCTCGAACGCTATTATTGTGACATGCTGTCTGTAGATTTATTGAATCTTCACACATTTAGGCATGATGTGACAAAATCATGTCAATTTCATGACAATGCTGTCATAGCGCAGCTGAACATTGAGAGGGTCTAAACCCGCTCAGCAACAGGATGTGTTTTGAGCAACAACTCAATTTCTTCTTGTGCAGCAATTTTGAGCTGCTGACGTAAGCTGTTGACTTGGCTTTCAATCACCGCATCGGCTTCAAGTTCTAAGCGTAAACGCAAGGTTTCGAGTTCACTGAGTAAGGTGTGATCGGCAAGCTTGAGCGCTTTGTTAAAATGAATGTACTGTTGATCTGGATTTTTATGATAGCGCGCCACGTAAGTCTGTAAGGCGTGCTGCTGTTGCTGACGCAATAGGCGCAGCAATTGTTGTTGTTGGGCTTGCTGCTGTTGTTCTGCCTGTTCTAAGGCTTGAATTTTTTCCGCTTCTAAGCGACGTTTTTCGGCAAGGCGTGCTTCTAAATACTGTTGGCGGCGCTGTTTCTCTGCAGCAATTAATGCCGCTTTATGTTCAGCATAGGCCTGCTTTAAGCGCTCGGCAGTTTCTTGAGTGGCAATCTGTTCGTGTTCTAACCACAGCTTGCTCTGGGTTTCGGGTTGAAGCAGTTCGCAGATCCGGGCTAAATCATCAAGATACAGTTGGCGTACCGCTGTAGGCGTTGCCAACCAACGTTGTTTAAAATCTTGACCAACATTTAATGCCACCATCAATCTCCTTGCCTTACAGTTTGTGGGTATTTGGTTGTACACCTAAACGGCGATAATGCTTAAATTTTTCCCGTCCAATCATTTTTGCCGTTTCATTATTTTCGATGATCTCAATAATGTGGCGAAAATCATGGCATTGTTCAAGCGCCTGAGTGTTAAAATTAAATACAATCCAATCGGAACTTTGCGGCAGTTGCCCTGAAATACAGACCGGTGCATATACATCATCAATGCCATGTGCAATGAAGCTGGTTGCATCAAAACTCCACAGTGCAGCGTCAAGTTGCTGTTGTAGTGCGAGGTCAGGACAGTACAACCAAATTTTATTGGACTGTTTTAAAATCTTGCGACATAAACGGCAAGTACTTTCGACTTGCCGTTCATTGCTTTGTTCAAATAGATAAAAGCTAATTTTAGCCATGCTGAATGCGATTTGCTAAGAATTGCATTAACAGCGGTACAGGACGGCCTGTTGCGCCTTTATTTGCACCTGAAGTCCATGCCGTACCTGCAATGTCTAAATGCGCCCAGCGGTAATCACGGGTGAAGCGCTGTAAGAAACATGCTGCAGTGACAGAACCTGCTTTTGGACCACCAATGTTGGCAATGTCAGCGAAAGGTGAATCGAGCTGTTCTTGATAGTCATCAAGCACGGGCATACGCCATACGCGGTCAAAGGACTGCTGACCTGCACGTTCTAAATCCGCTGCAAGTTCGTCATCAGGGGTAAACATACCGGTCAGTACTGAACCCAATGCCACTACACATGCACCTGTTAAGGTGGCAATATCAATCACCAAAGCCGGGTTAAATCGTTTCACGTAGGTCAAGGCATCACATAACACCAAGCGACCTTCGGCATCGGTATTTAAGATTTCAACGGTTTGGCCACTCATGGTGGTGACAATATCACCCGGACGCGTTGCGCCGCCAGATGGCATATTTTCTGCCGCAGCAATAGTGCCAATGACGTGAATAGGTAACGCGGCTTCACATAACGCACGCATGGTACCGAGCACAGAAGCTGAGCCACACATGTCGTATTTCATTTCGTCCATACCAGCGCCTGGTTTTAACGAAATACCACCGGTATCAAAGGTAATACCTTTACCGACCAAGACCACCGGTGCTTCTGAGCGCTGTGCTTGATATTCAAGGGTAATAATACGGCCAGGACGGTCCGAGCCTTTGCTTACGGCTAAGAATGAGCCCATGCCCAAATCTGCAATTTGTTGCTCATCCAGTACAGTGACTTTGAGCAATTCAGGGAATTCTGCTGCTAAGGCAACGGCTTGGTCTGCAAGATATTCAGGGAAGCAAATATTGCCCGGACGGTTGCCCAAGTCACGCGCATAGTTTTGGCCACGTTCAACTGCTTCAATTAATTTAAGCTGTTCGGCATTAAGCGGCGTTTCTGCACTAATTAAATTGATTTCACTTAAAATGAATTCATTTTTCTTTGATTTAAATTCATCAAAACCATACGCGGCTTGGGTCAGGCTTAAGGCAAACAGATAGTGCTGTTCAGGTGCAAGGGCTGAAAGATCAATGCTAATGCTTTGGAATTTTTTTTGTGCAGCTTTAACAATGGTCTGTGCAATTTTAGCCAATTTCGCTGGGGTGAGTTCAGCAGCTTTACCCACACCTAGCAACACGCTATTGGGTGCTTGTTCAATGCGGCCTACAAGTGCCAAAGTTTCGTTGAGGCTGGCTTTAAAGTGTGTTGCACTTACAAGTTGTTCCAAATCTTGTAATGCATAAGTTGTAGCAGCCTGTTGTACTTGTTCAGAATCAACTAAAATCAACAAATACTGGCTAGACGTATTCTGATTGAATGACGTATTAATATTAAGTTTCATATACGGTATTCAGGCCTTTTTAAAATTTTATCAGTCATTAAACCACTGAAAGCGCCTCAAGGGTAGAGTTTCAATCAGCAGGTTTTATATTTTCAACATTCGGGTAAACTAGCGCTAGTTTATTTAGACACATTTTGGAAGAATTAATTTGATTATTCGGCGTTATCTGGTCAAGCAAGTCGTGTCGACCTCCTTGGTGGTGATTGCTTTACTGACCTTAATTATGATGGGCGGTCGACTGATCAAGTACTTTGGTGTGGCAGCGCAAGGGCGTTTGGATGCGAGCATTTTATTTAGCATCATTGGCTACCGTTTGCCGGAGTTCTTGACTTTAATTCTTCCATTGGGGTTCTTTATTGGCTTAATGTTGGTGTTTGGACGCCTGTATGTCGACCATGAAATGGCAGTCCTCAATGGCAGTGGGGTCAGTCGTAATCAGCTAGCACGGTTATTGGTGCCCATGACAGTGGTGTTTCTCGCGGTACAAGCTGTACTGATGCTGTGGATGGCGCCGTGGGGCATTCGGCAGTTTGAACAGCTCACCACCAATCAAGCGGTGCGTACGGGTTTTGATTTAGTCAGACCTAAAGAGTTTATTTCCTCAGGGCAATACACGATTTATGCCGGTGATTTATCTGATGACCGCAAAAACCTCAAAGATATTTTCTTTTATCAGCGCGCAGCTAAAGAGGGCAAACCTGATGTCATGATTTTGGCCAAAGAAGCCACTCGTGTGGAAATGGTCAATGACAATGCCAATGTGGTTGATTTGACCGAAGGGCGTCGTTATGAGATTTATCCAGGCACAGCCAAATATAGCCAAGCTGAGTTTGCCAATTACCGTCTACGCCTAGAAAATGACAAAGAAGCCAAATTTGAAAGTGCTGAAGTTGAAGCCCTGAAAACTTCAGAATTATGGAAAAACCGTCAAGATCCCGTGATCGCCAGTGAATTGGGTTGGCGTGTATTTGTGCCTTTTGCCATTGTGATTGCATTGATCTTGGCCACCGCCTTGTCTGAGGTGAGCCCGCGTCAAGGTCGCTATTTAAAACTGTTTCCCGCGCTATTAATTTTTGCCAGTTTAATTGTGGCTTTAATGGCGGTCAAAACTCGGGTCAGCAAAGAAGAAATGGGGATGTGGGCCTATCCCTTAGTGTTGTTGGTGTATGCCATTGCCGCAGCATTGTTCTCGCGTAAGCAAAGTCTCGCGCCTAAAATTCGTAAAAAATTAGCCAAGTGAGGTCATAAAAATGCTTGCACGTCGAATTGTTGCCAAACATGTGACCAAAACGACTGCGCTTGCCATGCTCGGTGCAACGGCAGTGCTCTCGGGGCTACAGGTCTTATTTACCTATTTAGGTGAGTTGGGTGATCTGAAAGAAGGTTATGGGGCTTGGCAGGCACTGCTTTATGTGCTGTGGAGTGCACCCAAATACCTGTATGAAATTTTACCTATCTCGGCATTAATTGGGGCTGTACTGGGTCTAGGGGCATTGGCATCCAACAGTGAATTGATCGTCATGCGTTCGGTGGGTGTGAGCCTATGGCGTATTGTCGGTTGGGTAATTCGTTCGGCTTTAATTTTAGTTCTGCTGTCATTTGCTTTAAGCGAGTGGGTGATTCCTTATACCAACGAGCAGGCCAAGAGTGTTAAAAGCCATCGCAGTAGCGCCCAACTTGGCGAAGTCAAAGGCTATTGGACACGTGAAGGTCAACGCTTTATTTATGTTGACTATGCCAATTCCAAAGGTGAATTACGCCATGTCCAAGTCACTGATTTTGACAACAGCTATCGACTACGTGGCACACTTGCGGCAGAGTCAGGTCAATTTGTTCAAGATGGACAATGGCAGTTACAAAACACCGAGCAAGTGGATGTACTTGAACAAGGCAATGCCGTTTTAAAGCGTGAAAACAGCACCGACTTAGCGTTGGCCCTGCAACCCAAATATGTGCACATGGTGACCATTGACCCTGAAGATTTATCGCCAAGTCAGTTGGTGAGCTTTATGGGCTATATGAATGAATATAGCCAAGTGCCTAAAACCTATCAGTTGGCATTTTGGCAGAAAGTCGGTGCGCCGTTTGCCCTGATTGCGTTAGTGGTGATTGCTTGTTCGTTTATTTTTGGTCCACTGCGCCAACAGTCAATGGGCTTTCGCTTGGTGATTGCCTTATTTGTGGGTTTAACCTTCTTCTATTTACAAGACTTCTTGGGCTATGCAAGTTTAGTGTATTCACCTTCACCGGCATGGTTCGTCTTTGTTCCAATCATCTTAATGTTTGTGGTGGGGGGCGCTTTACTGCATCGCGCACGTTAATGATGAACAACACCTATTTGGTCACATAGCTTGGTTATGTGCCGAACATAGAGTCTTAGCCAAAAATTGGGTAAGATATAGCGATTAATTTGTAGACATAAGAGTATTGGTTATGACGGATGCAACTGCTGGCAAAATCCCGCACGTATTGGTAATTATGGATGGTGTGGGTCATCGCGAAGCAATTGAAGATAATGCCTATTTAGCGGCACAACGCCCGAATTTGACTGCAATGCAGCAAAATCATCCGCATGGCTTAATCTCAGGTTCAGGTGAAGATGTAGGTTTACCTGACGGTCAAATGGGTAACTCAGAAGTCGGCCACATGAACTTGGGCGCAGGTCGTGTCTTGTACCAAGACTTTACCCGTATTACCAAAGACATTCGCACAGGTGATTTCTTTAACCATGAGGTTTTAGTCGACGCGGTTGAAAAAGCCAAAGCGGCAAATGGCGTGGTGCACTTAATGGGCTTGCTGTCTGAAGGTGGTGTACATTCACACGAAGATCATATTGTGGCAATGGCTGAATTGGCACTTAAACGTGGTGCGAAGGTTTACTTACATGCGTTCTTAGATGGTCGTGATACTCCACCACGTAGCGCACAGCCTTCACTTGAAAAATTAGATGCTTTATTTGCACAGTACCCAGGTCAAGGTCGTATTGCCACCATGATTGGTCGTTACTTTGCGATGGATCGTGACAATCGTTGGGATCGTGTGGAACAAGCGTATCGTTTGCTCACGGAAGGTGAAGCAACGCGTACCGCTGCGACGGCGGTTGAAGGTTTAGAACTTGCGTATGCAGCTGATGAATCAGACGAGTTTGTAAAAGCCACGTTAATTGGTGAAGCCGTGAAAATTCAAGACAACGACAGTGTTGTATTTATGAATTTCCGTGCGGACCGTGCCCGTGAATTAACCCGTGCTTTCGTTGAAGCTGACTTTGCTGGTTTTGAGCGTCAAGTGGTGCCTGCTTTAGCCAAGTTTGTGATGTTAACGCGTTACCAAGCCAGCATTCAGGCACCTGTTGCTTATATGCCAGAAGACTTAGTGAACTCAATTGGCGAATACTTATCGAACTTGGGTAAAACCCAATTGCGTATTGCAGAAACTGAAAAGTATGCACACGTGACCTTCTTCTTCAGTGGTGGTCGTGAAGACGAATACCCAGGCGAAAAACGTATTTTGATTCCATCACCAAACGTTGCGACCTACGATCTGAAACCGGAAATGAGTGCCATTGAAGTCACGGACGAATTGGTTGCCGCTATCAACTCAGGTGAGTTTGACTTGCTTGTTGTGAACTATGCCAATGGCGATATGGTCGGTCATACGGGTGTATTTGATGCTGCAGTCAAAGCTGTTGAGGCTGTTGATACCTGCTTAGGTCGTGTTTATGACGCAGTTATGGCCAACAAAGGTCATATGTTAATTACCGCAGATCATGGTAACGTAGAGCAAATGCAAGACTATGACAGTGGTCAAGTTCATACTCAACATACCACTGAATTGGTTCCATTTATTTATGTTGGCCCAACACAAGCTGAGATTGCTGAAGGTGGTGTATTGGCAGATGTGGCTCCAACGCTCTTGAGCTTGATGCAACTGCCAATTCCAGCTGAAATGCAAGGTCGTAATTTAATCACATTAAAATAATTCGAGGTTAAGCATGGCGAACTGGAAATATGGCGTTGCACTGGCAACATTATGTGTATGTTCGCTTCATGCCGCACCGAGTTGGGCGGCCAAGGTCGTCCAATCCAATGCCACAGAGATCGATGTCCCTGTGGCATCTATTCAAGAATTTGTACAAATTTTTAGTTTAGTGAAAGACAATTATGTCAGTCCTCAACCCGATCAACATCTGTTTGAATTGGCCATTAAAGGCATGGTTTCAGGGCTTGACCGTTATTCACGCTATCTATCGGCCAATGAATATCAACAATTGGTCAAATACACCGAAGGCGACATTGCCTCAGTAGATTTTGAACTTGAATATAATGCACAAAAAAATCAATGGTTGATTGCAGGGTTAAGGCCCGATGCAGATTCGGCCAAACAAGGTCTTAAAAATGGCCTCAGCGTGTTTAAAATTGATGGCCAAGATCTCAAAACATTAAACCATGATCAAGTCAACAGCTTACTTACCGGCGCAATTGCGACCAGTTTGACTTTACAACTCGCGCCCACCACCAAAGAATTAACCATTGTGCGCAATAAAAAGATCGATACTGATTTACAAGCACAAATGCTCTCGAGCCAAATTTTATGTCTAAAAGTCAGAGTCTTCCAACAACATACTGCTGCTGAAATCAAAAATACGATTGATCAATATCGCAGTAAAGAAACCGTCAAGGGCGTTATTTTAGATTTACGTAATAATCCGGGTGGTTTGCTCTCTGCGGCCGTGGAAACTGCTGATTTATTTTTAAATCAGGGCCTGATTGTAACCACCAAAAGTCGCGCGGAAGGCGAACAGCAATTTCAAGCCTTACCGGGCAACGAGTTAAATGATCTAAAACTGGGAATTTTAATTAATAACCGTTCTGCCTCAGCTGCTGAGGTATTTACCGCAGCCATGAAAACGCATAAACGTGCTTGGGTGGTGGGTGAAAAAAGTTATGGTAAGGGCGTGGTGCAGAAACTCTTCCCACTCCCCAATGGTGCAGCCTTACAAATGACGGTGGCCAATTACTATACCCCAACAGGACAGATGATTGAGGGTGTTGGGATTCAACCGCATCAACCGTATAGCATGCAGGTCGGCATGAGTGAGCAAGCTTATCTGGATCGGATTGCAGATATGCTTGCTGCACGTTAAAGCTTATTCATCATCCTCAACATCAAGGCCAAACTTTTTCAAGCGATAGCGCAACGAACGAAACGACATGCCCAATTTTTTCGCAGCCAAGGTGCGATTCCAGTGGGTCATATTGAGTGCATCGAGCAAAATTTGTTTTTCAATTTTTTCAAGATGTTGCTCTAGACCTTCTTGAGGGAGTTTCTGTTTCTTGACTGCAGCAATATCCAAAGCTGTTTGATCTGTCACGGGCTGTTGTTGCTGCTGTTGTACTGGCTGACGTAGGGTAGAGCTGTGTAAATGTTCGACATCAATGCATGCACCATCGCTTAAGGTCAGGGCACGTTCCATCATATTGCGCAGTTCACGGACATTACCGGGAAAGGGCTGCTGTAGTAAAAACTGCTGGGCGGCAGGGGTCAGTTGTTTGAGCGCTAATTGCCACTCTTGACTCAGTTGATAGATAAAGTGCTGTGCCAACAGAATAATATCTTCACCGCGTTCACGTAGCGGCGGTAAGCTGACATCCATGACATGAATGCGAAAGAACAAATCCTGCCGGAATTTACCTTGCTGCACCAAGTGTTCAAGATTTTGATGGGTAGCACTAATGATACGAAAATCAACGTCAATTTCTGTATCTGACCCAATTGGGCGAATGCGTTTTTCCTGCACAGCACGCAGTAATTTGACTTGCATATTCAGCGGTAATTCAGCCAGTTCATCTAGAAATAAACTGCCCCCATCTGCGGCTTGAATTAAGCCCTGTTTGTCTTGGGTCGCGCCTGTAAAACTGCCCTTTTTATGCCCAAATAGCTCACTTTCCATTAATTCTGCGGGAATGGCACCGCAGTTAATGGCCACAAAGGGCCCATGACTACGATTACTTAAGCTGTGTACTAAGTTGGCCACCACCTCTTTACCGCTTCCGGATTCACCATGAATAAATACAGGGGCTTGGGAGCGGGCAATTTTTTTCAAGGTTTGGCGTAGGTGCTGAATCGCAGGTGAATGACCCAGTAGCATCTGCTCTTCAATCAGTTGCTGTTTAGGTGCATCAGCCGCTTGGATCGGCTGATCGAGGGCCTGTTCCAGCAATTTCTGTAAATGTTGCTGATTAATGGGTTTACTGACAAAGTCGAAGGCCCCAGCTTTGAGCGCAGCAATCGCAATTTCAATATGTCCATAGGCACTAATCACAGCAACGGGAACATCTGGATAGTGTTCGGCAATATGCGCCACCACATCTAAACCACTGCCATCAGGCATATTAAGATCTGTCAGACAGGCATCATAATGTTGCTGACTTAAGCATAGTTTGGCTTGTTGCACCCCGTGTGCCACATGGCAATCAATCCCCATTCGTGACAAGCTCATTTGCATCAGCAGGCACAAATCTTCTTCATCATCGACGAATAAAACGAGTGGTTTCAAATCCACTGTAACACCCCAATTTAATTAATTTCGTGTGAAGCGTAAGCATTCAATACGAAAGCAAGCCCCTTGTTGTTGTTCTACATAGTAAAGTTTGGCTTGGTTGGCCTCACAAAAACTATGGGATAAATAAAGCCCTAAGCCAGTACCGTTAATTTCGGTACTAAAAAATGGTTTAAAAAGCGAGGCTATATCAGTCGTTGCTACACCTGAACCGAAGTCTCTGACTTCAATTCGGGCATGATTATGCTGAGTATAGACATGTAATTCAATAGCTTGCTGTTGGTTAGAATTATGGCGCAACGCATTACGCAGTAAATTAATCAGCACCTGACGTAATTGTGACTCATCAAAATAAATGGCCACCTCTTTTTCAATAAAAGTATCAATCTTGCTCAGGGCATCGGCAAGGTCTTCGGTCAGAAACTGTGGAATAAATTGTGCTAAGTCAACCAAACTTGCCCGTGTTTCTTTATTACGCACCATGTTCAGGGTGTCCTGAACAATTTTATCAATGCGTTTGCTTTGCTTACTGATCATGCCCGTCAGTAGATGATGTTCAGCGGGTAGGCTCTCGGTCAGCAGCTCATTGGCTTGGCTAATGGCGGCTAGGGGGTTACGAATTTCATGTGCAATACTGGCCGACAACTGTCCAAGGGCAGCAAGTTTTAATTGTTGTACCCGTTGATTGAGTGTGCGCGCATCTTGTAAAACCAAAAGGGTCAGCGATTGGTTGGGGATTTTGAGTTTTTGGACTTGAATTTGTAGTTGATAGAGGCTGTTTTTGGCTTCAAATTCAAAGATTTCCCCATCAATGAGTCCTTCAAAATGTAAAGTATCAAACAATTCGGGCTGGATGCTATACAGGGGTTGTTTTTGATAGGAAAAATTCTGATGAATGGCAAGAAAATGACAGGCTGCAGGTGTGGTCAGCACCACATGATAGTTTTCATCTAACACAATATAACCAATTTCAATTTGGTCTAAAATGTAGCTGTTAATCTCTTGCAAGCGGCGCAGTTCTTGGGCTTGACTAAAGTTCGTGCTTTCAAGGTTTTGAAATCGACCGACTGCCAGTTGACCTAAGGCATATACCCCAAAAAATAAAAAGGCTAACAGTGCACTGTTGCCAATATTATTCATGGAGGACATGTTAAACAGTGAGCCAATAAAGTGTTGGTAAATGACACAAATCACCGAGATGAGGGTGATAACCAGCGACTTTTTGCGCTCAAGCAGCAAAGAGGCACTAAAGATGGTCATCACAAACAACAAGCTAATTTGCAGACTTGGGCCATCACTGGCAAAGGTGAGGCTACTTAAAATGACGACATCAACAATAAACAGCGCTAAAAACTGCCGATGAATCGGGAAGTGATGGGTAAAGCGGAGCAACAGCCATTGCAGGCTCGCACAAATGAAATAGAGTCCCAGTAAAAACAGATAGAAAATCGGATACGAGGAAGCAACAGCATCTACGTATTGGGTAATGGTGGTAATCAGCAATAAACTTAAAGCAATAATAAAACGATAGGACGCATACCAACGTCCTAAATTATAGCGAGTAAGTTGAGCCGTGCCGTTGAGCATATTAAGGTTTGATCAGGCCATAACGAATGGCCAAATGGGTGAGTTTAACGTCACTGTCCAAGTTGAGCTTTTCAAAAATACGATAACGATATGTATTGACTGTTTTTACGCTGACAAAGAGCTTATCTGCAATTTCTTGTGCGCTAATGCAGTTCACGACCATCATCGCCACTTGCATTTCACGTTCTGATAACGCATCAAAAGGGGATTGCTGGGTATCAGATAAATAAGAACTGGCCAGTTGTTCGGCAATATCGGCACTAAAATATTTACCGCCTTGCATGACTTTTTTAATCGCACGTACCATTTCAGAGACAGGTGCGCCTTTGGTGATATAGCCTTTGGCACCTGCTTTGAGTAACAGCGACGGATAAGGTTCTTCAGCGAGTCCACTGACCGCTAACACTTTGGTGTCAGGTGCAGTTTGTAATAGACGACGTGTGGTTTCAACACCACCAATGCCGGGCATATTCACGTCAAGCAGCACTACATTAGGGTGATGTTGACGCACTAAATTAATTGCTTCTTCTCCGGATTCTGCTTGACCAATTACTTGTACATCAATGTGGTCTTCGAGCATTCGGCAAATTCCCGTACGAACCAACTCATGATCATCTACGACAAGAACTGTGATCACTGACATCTCCTCTGAATGTTTTTCATCTTTTTTGTTAAATAACGCAAAAGAAGCTTGCAATGAAACGACAAAATTAGCAATCCTATCCACATTCAAGACCCATGTGATAGGCATAATGTGACAGTTCGAAACTGTTCGTTTTGTGTATTGCTTAAATGTAAGGCATATTTGAGGTAATACGCAAATGTATCTTGCCTCCCTACTTTGAGTAAGTGACTGTGAAAAAAAATAAAATACCCTTCAAACTTCTCGTTAGTCTGTCCGTATTGGGCATGAGCTTGCCAAGTTTTGCAGAAGTCATCATGCACTCGGGGGATTCGGGGCAGGCAACCTTGGCATGGTCTTCAGAACAAGCAAATTCATTCTTAAATGGAGCTGAACCTTCACCTCAAGGTTCAACCAATGTCACCACAACACTACGTGCAGCCAATACCCCAGCCAAACCCAGTATCACGCCACCCACTTCAGTGGTAAGCAGTGCAGCCACGAAAACCACAGTCACCACGTCAGTGCGTAGTGGCAATCCAGACAGTATTTTGACGCTACTTGAGCCGAAAAAAACCGTTCAAATTTATGATACCAGTCACTTAAGTAATCAACCTTATGTGAATGCCCGTGCTGCATTGGTCATGGATGCCAACACAGGTGAAGTGCTGTACAGTAAAAACACCAACGTTGCATTACCGATCGCTTCGGTTACCAAGCTCATGACCTCAGTGGTCATTGCGGATGCACGTTTGAATATGAGTGAGAACATTACTTTGCTGCCGATAGACTTTGCAGGCGCTGGGGGTAAAAACTCAAGTTCTACCCTACGCGTTGGCGATAAGATGAATCGTGCTGAAGCGTTGTTATTTGCTTTAATGAAATCTGAAAATCCGGCTGCTGCGGCATTGGCACGCACTTATCCAGGTGGGCAAGCGGCTTTTGTGGCTGCAATGAACAATAAAGCACGTGAGTTGGGCATGACTGCATCGCGTTTTACCGAAGCAAGCGGGCTTGATCCACGTAATGTTGCATCGGCACGTGATCTTGGTATTTTGGTGACTACGGCATCGCAGTATGGCTTAATTCGTCAATTCTCCACCACACCAAGCTATGACTTTAATTTGGGTTATCGGGTGCTACAGTCTAATAACACCAATGGCTTAGTGCGCAACGGTGGCTGGAATATTAATTTATCCAAAACTGGGTTTATTAATGAAGCAGGGCGCTGTGTGGTGATGCATAGTACCGTGAATAATCGACCGGTTGCGGTTGTCGTGTTAGGGGCAAGTAATACCACCACACGTAATAATGATGCGACCAATTTAATGGATTGGGCGGGTAAATTACCTAAACGCATTTAAAACTCAAAAAAAAGCCCTGCATATGCAGGGCTTTTTTATATCATGTTCTAAATTACATGTTATTTAGAATTGAATCGCGTACTTGATCTAAAGTCGCGTCAATAGATAGCATCACCGCATCAGAACATTGCTTGATTGCAGTGTCAGGGTCTTTTAGACCATTACCGGTTACGGTACATACAATCACAGAACCTTCAGGGATTTTACCTGATTTAAGGTCACGGATTGCACCGCCGATAGATGCTGCAGAAGCAGGTTCTACAAACACGCCTTCGTACATTGAAAGTAGACGTTGTGCTTCTAAGATTTCAGCATCTTGAAGCTCATCGAACCAACCTTTAGAGTCACGTACTACAGCTTTAGCATGGTTCCAGCTTTGTGGGTTACCAATACGAATCGCTGTTGCAACAGTCTCGGGGTTTTCAACAGGTGCGCCGCGTAAGAATGGCGCTGCGCCTGAAGCTTGGTAACCCACCATTGTAGGAAGACCTTCTGGTTTTGGACCCGTGAAGGCATCAGTCGCAGGGTCATAAACCACTTGCTCGAATTCTTCTTTCGGTTGGTTGGCAACTGCTTCGGTATAACCCATCCAGTGTGCTGTGATGTTACCCGCGTTACCTACTGGTAAGCAGTGGTAATCTGGTGCACGGCCCAATTCATCCACGATTTCGTAAGCAATGGTTTTTTGACCTTGCAAACGGTACGGGTTGATTGAGTTGACAATCGTGACCGGTGCTTTATCTGCAATTTCTTTAACTAGGCGCATACCATCGTCAAAGTTACCGCGGATTTGCATGGTGATTGCACCATACATCATCGCTTGCGCCATTTTACCCATGGCAATTTTGCCTTCAGGGATTAAAACGAACGCTTTCATCCCTGCACGTGCAGCATAAGCCGCAGCTGCAGCAGACGTGTTACCTGTAGATGCACAGATAATTGCTTTAGAGCCTTCTTCAGCTGCTTTTGTTACCGCCATGGTCATACCACGGTCTTTAAATGAACCAGTCGGGTTTAAGCCCTCGTACTTCACATAAATTTCAACATTTTTGCCAATAATGCGCGGAATGTTCGCAAGCTTGATCAGTGGCGTATTACCTTCACCTAGAGAAACGGCTGGCGTAGTGGCAGACACTGGTAAACGGTCGCGATAGCGGTCAACTAAACCAGTATAACGATTGGCATTCGACATGATGATGTTCCAATTGTGTGTAGAGCTTGGCGAGGGGAAATATTCCCCCCAACCCGATTAATTATCAAGCGATTCTAAACGAATTCGTACAATTTCGCCATGAATGACAGGAAGTGCTTGAATTTGTTGAAGGGCTTCATCCATTTTTGATTCTTTAACAGGATCTGTCAGAATCACGATAGGAATAAGGTCTTTTAAGCGTGGTTGCTGCATGATCGCATCAATGCTAATGCCCGCACGGCTTAAAATCGAGGTGACATCTGCAAGTACGCCAGTTTGATCTTCAGCGTTAATACGGATGTAGTAACCTGTGGTCATTTCTTCGCGTGGCAAAATGTGTAAGTCGCTTAAGCTTTCAAAAGCAAGCTGTGGAATGGTACCTGCGCCATCTTCTGTATACGAGATGTCACGTACAATATCCACCACGTCAGCAACCACTGCTGAAGCTGTTGGGCCTGCACCTGCACCTGCGCCATAGTAAAGCGTTGGGCCAACGGCATTGGCTTGTACAAGCACTGCGTTTTTCACGCCATTTACATTGGCAATCAGTTGTTCTTCAGGAATTAAGGTCGGGTGAACACGTAGCTCAATGCCAGTTTCGGCACGGCGTGCAATACCCAAGTGCTTAATACGGAAGCCAAGATCTTCAGCATATTTGACATCTTGTGCAGTCACTTTGCTAATGCCTTCAGTGAAGACTTTGTCAAATTGCAATGGAATACCAAATGCAATTGAAGCAAGTAAAGTCAGCTTATGCGCAGCATCAATACCTTCTACGTCAAAAGTAGGATCGGCTTCGGCATAACCTAAAGCTTGTGCTTCAGCCAACACATCTTCAAAGGCACGGCCTTTTTCACGCATTTCAGTCAGGATAAAGTTACCTGTACCGTTGATGATACCTGCAAGCCAATCAATCTTGTTGGCAGCCAAACCTTCACGCATCACTTTAATAATGGGAATACCGCCAGCCACTGCTGCTTCATAGGCAATTTGCACGTGGTTGTCATCAGCGAGTTTAAATAATTCGTTACCATGTTCAGCAAGTAGTGCTTTGTTGGCAGTCACGACTTGTTTGCCATGCAAAATGGCTTCTTTAATCACTTCGTATGCAGGATGAATACCACCCATCACTTCAACCACAACGTCAACGTCAGGTTGACGCACGATGTCGAGTAGATCTGCGCTTTGTTGTACTGAATCTGCAAGATCTAAGTCTGGACGAGGGCGACGTGTACCGACATGGGTAATTTGAATTTCACGACCGGTGCGACGTCTAATCTCAGCAGCATTTTCTTGTAATAGTTTAAGGGCACCACCACCCACAGTACCTAGACCGAGGATTGCCAGACGAACTGGTTTCACGTCACACTCCATATTCATTTGTTTTAAACCGAAGCTAGATCATAGCTAAAAAAAACAGGATACTCTAGCATCCTGTGAATTTTATCTACATCTATAAAAAACAGTAATTTATCTCATAAGATTTATTTATCTAAGCGTTTCATCAGTTCTTCTGCGCTCAGATAACCACCTAGATAATTGCCTTCGCTATCATAGATTGCCGGTGTGCCATTGACGCCCATACTGAGTCCCAACTGGTACTGTGCAGCGACTGGATTGGTGCAATTGGCTGGGGCTAAAGTTTCTCCACGAATGGCACGGTCAAAGGCGCTACGGCGGTCGGCACTACACCACACGCTTTGCATGGCTGGCATAAACTGATCGCCACGTGGCCATGCGATGTAACGCACTTCGACGCCCTGTGCATTGATTTGGTTCATCTGCTCATGCAATTTATGACAATATGGACAGCTAATGTCGGTAAAGACATAAATGACATGCTTGGTTTTTCCCTTGGCAGGATACACAATTAAGTCATCTGTTTTTAATGCAGCAAGTTGTTTTTTATTGCTTTGTGCTTGTAAAGACTCACCAACGTTATGCAGCGTTTTGTCGCCAAGACGAATTAAGTCACCTTGGAAAATGTATTGACCATCATGACTGACATAAACCGCACCCATACCATCTAAATTGGCCCAAAACACATTAGGGACTTCTGTGGCTTTGAGCTCTAGAATTTTGCTGTTGATCCCCGCAGTTTTAAAATGCTGTTCTAGCGTTTGAATAAGACGTTGCTCAGTATTACGCTCGATAAGATTTGACGCTTCACCTGTGGCTGGTGTGCTGGCTGTTAAAGTGGTTTGTTGATTTTCTGTATTAGAATTTGAACATGCGCTAAGCATGAGTGCACATGCAAAGACAAGTTTGGCACGGGTAAAAGACATCATTAACCCTATAAAATGATGAAGAACAAGAGCGCATAGCATAACAAAAAACCCAAGCACGCCGAAAAAATGTTGCGTTAATGCTTGGGCTTGACAGCATTTGAAGATTTAAGCACGTGGATGATAACTGGCATGCAGCTGTTGTAAGCGGATTTGTGCCACATGGGTATAAATTTGCGTGGTGGATAAATCACTATGTCCAAGCAACATTTGCACGACACGCAGGTCTGCACCGTGATTGAGTAAATGCGTGGCAAAGGCGTGTCTTAAGGTATGCGGAGAAAGTTCAGCTTGAATCCCTGCTTGTAGGGCATAGCGCTTAATGGCGTACCAAAAATTCTGTCGGCTCATAATGCCGCCATGTTGGGTGAGGAACAGATAATCTGTATTGGTTTTATACAGTTGGCTGCGGGCCTCATTCAGATACCGTTCGACCCACTGACAGGCCTGTTGCCCTAAAGGCACGAGGCGTTCTTTATTGCCTTTACCTAAGACGCGTAAATAGCCTTGATTTAAGTTAATCAGCTCTAAGCGTAGGTTGAGTAATTCAGAGACACGTAAACCTGAAGCATACAGTACCTCAAGCATGGCCCGATCACGTAGCCCTAAAGCGGTATCGGTATTGGGGGCTTGAATCAGGGCATCGACATCTTGTTCAGATAAATCTTTGGGCAAACTGCGGCCGACTTTGGGGGTTTTATGTAAGGCCACTGGATTGTCGGTACGCAGTTTTTGTTCACGTAAAAATTTAAAAAAAGAGCGTAATGCGGACAGGGCGCGGGCAATGGAGCGCGGGCTTTTGCCTTGTTGAGTCAAATTTAACAACACGGCAGCAATATCTTCACTGTGCCATTCGGGCATGGGGGTTTGATTTTGCTCTGCCAATTGAATTAAATCAGACAAATAGGCATTACGTGTGTGCGGACTGACGGTCTGTGCAATCAAATTGTCACGAAAACCCTGTAAAAATGAAAGGTTTGTTGGAATATGCACAGGGGCTGGAATTCGAGGTTTTTTATTTAGCATGGGATTTCAACTCTATCAAAGCCAAAGTGAGGCTGCACAGTCAGGTTCAAATGAGGCGCTGTCGCTTATTTGGTAATTATTCTCATTTGTTTGTATACTGTACAAAAGGTATTTAGGACTCAACGGTGCGTTTGTCAGATTTAAAAGTGAAGCAAAGCGCCATCATTAGCAAGGTACATACTACCTCAGATGGCCACGCTCAAGGCGATATTGTCGCAAGTCGTTTAGAGACTTTGGGATTTGTAGCAGGGACCAAAGTACAGGTCATTACCAAAGGTATTTTTGGGGGTGATCCAATTTTGATCCAAATCGGATTTACGCGCTTTGCATTGCGTAAGGCAGAAGCACAAAAAGTAGAAATTGAAGGAGTTACTGCATGAGTAATGCATTACGTATTGCCCTTGTTGGTAACCCAAACTGCGGTAAAACATCACTGTTTAACCATTTAACCGGTACACGCCAAAAAGTGGGTAACTATGCCGGTGTAACGGTTGAACGTAAGGTCGGTAACTTTAATTTGCCTTCAGGCAAAGCGGTACGTGTACTGGATTTACCCGGAACCTATAGCTTAAATGCCACCAGTCCCGATGAAGAAGTGACCCGTAATGTGGTGTTGGGCCAGTTGGCAGAAGAGCGCGATCAAGATGCCTTCTTATGTGTAGTCGATGCCACCAACCTAAAATTACATTTAGGTTTGGTGTTGGAAATGATTGCACAGGGACGCCCCATTCTACTTGTATTGAACATGATGGATGAAGCACGCCGTCGTGGTATTCAAATTAACGTACAGAAATTATCTGAACGTTTGGGTATTCCTGTTGTAGAAACCGTGGCAGTACGCAAATCGGGTATTGCCAACTTGATGAATGCTTTGGATCAAAGCAAATACGCTGTTGCGCGTACTGAGCTGAGCGGTCTAAAAGGGGATGAGCATCAAAAGGTTGAACAGATTGTTCAAGATGCAGTGACTTATCTTGAGCAAGATGACCAACGTTCAGACTTTTTGGACAAAATTTTCTTGCATCCTGTACTGGGCTTAGTCAGCCTTGCGGTGATGATGTTTGTGATTTTCCAAGCCGTATTTGCATGGGCTGCCCCATTTATGGATGGGATTGAAACGGTATTTGGTTGGCTCGGTGAAGTGGTCGGTGCGCAAATCCAACATCCATTGCTGAACAGCTTAGTGGTCGATGGCATTATTGCCGGTGCTGGTGGGGTGGTGGTGTTCTTGCCACAGATTCTCATTCTGTTCTTCTTTATTTTGGTGCTTGAAGAATCAGGTTACTTACCTCGTGCGGCATTCTTACTGGATAAGCTGATGTTTAAAGCAGGTCTTTCAGGACGTGCCTTTATTCCGTTGTTATCGAGTTTTGCTTGTGCAATTCCGGGCATTATGGCATCACGTACTATTAGTGACCCACGTGACCGTTTAACCACGATTTTTGTCGCACCGCTGATGACCTGTTCGGCACGTCTGCCAGTCTATGCATTGTTAATTGCAGCATTTATTCCCTCAGAAACTGTGCTCGGTATTTTTAATCTGCAAGGTTTAGTGTTGTTCGGTTTATACATGGCCGGCATCGTCAGTGCTTTGTGTGTGTCCTTTGTAATGAAGTTTTTCCACAAGGATAAATCACAGCACATGTTGTTAATGGAATTACCAAGTTATCGTTTCCCAGATCTTAAGAATATTTGGATTGGTCTCCTCGATCGCGCCAAGATCTTCTTAAAACGTGTTGGTGGGATTATCTTTGCTTTGTCGATTCTGTTGTGGTTTTTATGTACCTTCCCACAGCCACCGGAAGGGGCAACTTTACCTGCAATTGATTACACCTTGGCGGGGATGCTTGGGCATGTGTTACAACCTATTTTTGAACCATTGGGCTTTAACTGGCAGATTTGTATTGCCTTGATTCCTGCAATGGCTGCACGTGAAGTGGTGGTGGCAGCACTCGGTACAATTTATGCGTTGTCTGCTGTGGATGATGACGCCATGGCTGAAGGTCTGGCTGCCCTAATCAGTGGCAGCAGTGATTTAGGTTGGTCATTGGCAACAGGTCTTGCTGTATTGGTATGGTTTATTTATGCACCACACTGTTTACCGACTTTAGCGACGATTCGCCGTGAAACAGGTTCATGGAAAACCGTAGGTATTATGACGGTGTATTTATTTGGATTGGCTTATTTGATGTCATTCCTGACCTATCAAATTGCGTCACATCTATTTGCTTAAGCTCAACCAAGGAGATTGAGATGATTGAAATTCTGATTGTCGCTGCACTGGTACTGTGGAGTACTGTAGTGGTGTTTAAAAAGGTGTTTCCGAAAACATCAAACTCAGTCTTTTTGGCCTTAGCACAAGCTTGCCAACGACGTGGTTGGCAGCGCTTAGCCAAGTGGTTACAGCCCAAAATGGCCGCAGGCTGCGGTGGGGGCTGTAGCTGCCCAAGCAGTGAAGATAAGCCTGCGCCAACCACTGTACAAGAGGTGAAGTGGAAATAAAACCCATCACCTTGTACTGTAAAAGAGCCACTCCTTGAGTGGCTTTTTTTACCGGTGGACACAAAAAAAAGCGTATAAAGACGCAAACAGAAAAAGCATTTAAAAAGCCAAAGTGCTACCATTTTGGCAGTTCAAAAACCTAGAAAAGAGATGGGACAGATGTTAATACAGCGTGGTGGGTTAAAAGTTGTTGCAGGGCTCGGCATTTCGGGTGTAGCAGCAGTGAATTTTTTACACGAGAGAGGCTACCGTGTTGCCGTAACAGACTCTCGCGCAACGCCGCCTGGACATGATCAGATTCCAACCCAAGTCCAAACCAGCTTTGGTCAATTGGATCAAGAATTATTGCTTTCAGCAGAAGAAATTATTATTAGCCCAGGACTTGATCCAAAGCTGCCTGAAATTCAAGCTGCAGTCGCAAAGGGCATTCCTGTGGTGAGCGAAATTCAAATTTTACGCCGTGCCACAGATAAGCCAATTGTGGCGATTACAGGTTCAAATGCCAAAAGTACCGTCACCACCTTGTTTGGTTTAATGGCGGCAGAAGCCGGTAAAAAAGTGGCTGTAGGCGGTAACTTAGGCCGTCCGGCACTGGATTTAACTAAAGATGATCCTGAGCTGTATATTTTAGAGTTGTCGAGTTTCCAATTAGAAACAACCTCAAATTTAAATGCTGAAGTCGCAGTGATTTTAAACATGAGTGAAGACCATCTTGATCGTCATGGCGATATGATGGGCTACCACACGGCCAAACACCGTATTTTCCAAGGTGTTAAAAAAGTCGTGCATAACCGTGACGATTCATTAACCCGACCATTGGTGCCCGATGTGACCCCAATGCAAAGCTTTGGTTTAAATGCGCCTGATTTAAATCAATATGGGGTATTGCGAAGTGAAAACGGTGAAATTTGGTTGGCACGTGGTCGTGAACGTCTGCTCAAGAGCAGTGAAATGTATATTCAAGGCACACATAACGTGGCCAATGCCTTGGCGTGTTTGGCGCTAGGGGAAGCGATTGGTTTACCGCTTGAGTCTATGCTTGACACCCTTAAAACTTTCAAAGGTTTAGAGCATCGCTGTGAGTTTGTGAAAGAAGTGGCGCAGGTACGTTATTACAACGACTCTAAAGGCACCAATATTGGCGCAACTTTAGCTGCTGTCGATGGTCTAGGGATGGCGATTGAAGCACAAGGCGGTAAGGTAGCCATTATTTTAGGTGGGGAAGGGAAAGGTCAAGATTTCCGTGCTTTACGTGACTCACTGAGCAAGTATGCCAAAGTTGCTGTGTTAATTGGTGTTGATGCACCGATCATTGAAGAGGCCATTACAGGCACTACGCGTTTGTTAAAAGCAGAGACACTTGAACAAGCCGTGGCATTGTGTCAGCAACATACCCAGCAAGGCGATGTGGTGTTACTGTCACCGGCATGTGCAAGCTTTGACATGTTTAAAGGTTATAGCCAGCGTGGACAGCAATTTGTGGCGTGTGTAAACGCACTTTAACAGCATAAGGAATCAGGTATGGCGGGCTTGGCTCAGACGACCCATGATAAATTACAGCAGCTTTATCAACAATGGGCTGCAAAAGTGCCGGAACAAATTACGGTACGTAAGACGCTTATTTTTTGTGTCTTAGCATTACTGTGTATTGGCTCAATTATGGTGGCGTCCGCGTCGATGCCCTATGCTGACCGTTTACATGAAAATCCATTTCACTACGTGATGCGCCATGGCATTTCGATTCTGGTGGCTGCGGCCGCAGCTCTAATTGCCTATCGCGTGCCCATGGAAATGTGGTTTAAGAATGCGTTTATGATTTGGATCATTACCATCTTAATGCTCGGTGCCGTGTTGGTGGTGGGAACAGAGGTCAATGGTTCAACCCGTTGGATTCGTGTGGCCGGCTTTACCCTACAGGTCACGGAAGTGGCCAAAGTCGCCATGGCGATCTTTACTGCAGATTATGTGGTGCGTCGTTCGCAAGAGGTGCGTAGTAAGCTCTCTGGTTTAGGGCGCTTAGGTTTGGTGATGCTCATGACCGTTGGCTTTATTATTTTAGAGCCAGACTTAGGCGCAACAGTGGTGATTGCACTGATGATGCTGGGGATTTTCTTCCTCGCAGGTGCACCAATTGTACAGTTTGCCTGTGCTTTTGGTTTTATCCTGTTGGCCTTTGGTGCTTTGGTGGTGTTTGAGCCGTATCGTTTTGAACGTTTGATGTCGTTTACCAATCCATGGGATGACCAGTTGGGCGTTGGTTATCAGCTCTCGAACGCATTAATGGCCTTTGGTCGAGGTGAGTTCTTTGGTGTAGGTTTGGGGCAAAGTATGCAGAAAATGTCTTACTTGCCTGAGGCACATACCGACTTTATGTTGGCTATTTTTGCAGAAGAATTTGGCTTCTTTGGCTTTGCATTACTGATGGTATTAAGCTTTACCATGTTGGTCTGCTGTATCAAAATCGGGCATCGTGCACTGCGTAATCAGTATCTACGTGCAGGTTATTTGGTCTATGGATTCTCCATCATTTTCTTGCTGCAAATCTTAGTGAATGCGGGTATGAACATGGGGTTACTGCCGACCAAAGGCTTAACCTTACCCTTTATTAGTTATGGCGGGTCATCACTGATTATGTGTGCAGTGATGATCAGTTTGGTGCTCAAAGTAGAGAGCCAAACCCAAGGCATTAACCCGAGTCGTGAAGAGTCGAGTTTCTAGTCAAAAGGTCCTTTGTGCTGAGCGTGTTGCAAGACACTGCTCGGCATTTCGGTGCCACAATTTAAACATTTTACAAAAGCAGTTTGGGCTTTAGACAGCGGAATCAGTGGAATAAAAAATAAGGAAAAATAATTACGCTGTTGTTTGAGTTGATAGTTGCCATGGGTCCGGCATACCGGACAAGTAAATAATTTGGTCTCAACGACTTTGGTTTTTGGCCCAATTCCAAAAATAAAAAACATGATTTTCCCCTGTATTTTTATTCAGCTTAACTGAAAACACATCCCTTATAGGTAATGACCTTGTAATTCGATTTGACGTGGAATACGGCTCACATCCCATTGTTGAATGGCGTGTTGTAGCATCACTTCAGGGCGGTCAATATCAACAGCGGGTTGTTGCAAGGCGTGCAAGGCTTGCTGTAGCAGCTGCGGAGCATGCTGAAGATCTAAAGCTTGGGCAAGATTTTGCTTGGATAATTTTTGCCCTTGATCATTCATGGCCAAAGGAAGATGCATATAGCGCAAACGTGGATAATCTAACAATTGACCCAAATAGATTTGGCGTTCGGTATTGTCGAGTAAATCTGCGCCACGTACCACATCGGTCACGCCTTGTAGATAGTCATCGACAACCACAGCCAATTGATAGTTCCATATCCCATCACGACGTTTTAACACAAAATCACCTAAGTCATGTGCAAGATGCGAACGATGTTGACCTTGTAGGCGATCCTCGAATGCAATCTCACCGATCTCGACTTTGACTCGAATTGCTTGTTGTGCAAAGTCTAGATTTAAGTCGCGGCAGGTGCCTTGGTAAATATGGTTGGAGCCCAACATCTTGCGTGTACATTGGCAGGCATAGACCAAACCCTGTTGCTTGAGTTGTTCGAGCACAGCTTGGTAGAGGTCAAAACGATCTTTTTGGAAAATAATCTCGGCATCAGGCACAAAGCCAAAGGCCTCAATGCTGCGTAAAATATGACTTTCACTGCCAGGATAAATGCGGGGGATGTCGGTATCTTCAATACGCACGAGCCATTTGCCCTGATGGGCTTTGGCATCACAATAACTCGCCACTGCGGTGAGTAGCGAGCCAAAATGCAAGGGGCCTGTCGGCGATGGCGCAAACCGCCCTGTATAATGAGGCAGCAGTGTAGACGTCTGCTGCTGCACAGGTGCATCAGTCACTTGAGGATTATGCACAACAGTCTCAATTAACCGTTGTTTTGCTTCTCTTTAATCTCTGCTAAAGTTTTGCAGTCGATACAAAGGGTTGCTGTTGGACGCGCTTCAAGGCGACGTAAACCGATTTCAATACCACAGGTTTCGCAGAAACCGTAGTCATCATTTTTAATCGCTTCAATAGATTGTTCAATTTTACGAATAAGTTTACGTTCACGGTCGCGCGTACGTAATTCAATCGCAAACTCTTCTTCTTGCGTTGCACGGTCATTTACGTCAGGTAACGCCGTGTTTTCGTCTTGCATGGTATTTAAAGTACGGTCTACTTCAGACATTAACTCTGCCTTCCATGCCAATAAAATTTGGCGGAAGTGTTCAAGCTGTCCTTCAGACATGTATTCTTCGTTTTTCTTTGGCTGATAAGGCTCAATACCAAATAGGCTAGCAGTAGAACTACCTTCGGTTGCCTTTGGCTTGGTCTTACGCACACGCTTTACCACATCAGTTTGTTCGTCTAAAACTTGATTTTGGTTGTCATTCGCCATACAGGGCATTCCTCATCATATGTATGTAGCTGGACACACAGAAAAATATGGTGATATGCAATTTTTTTATCCACCCCAAAACCCTGTTCAGGCGTCGGGGGTCGTCATCATATAGACTTTTTATCTGTTTTAATAGTCTTAGATGCTTGGATTTGAATTATCACTTTTCCATTGGAAGCCATAAATTAAAGCAAAAAAACAAAAAATAAAAGTTAATAACCTGAAATTTCAACATTAATCTTTTGTTGTAGCTGTGTAAGTCGATGTACCTCTGTGCTAAAGCTGCCGTCACTTTTCAAATGTAAGACTCTGTAACCTGGGGCAATGGTGTCGAGGGCAAAGTCATGACTTTTTGGTTTAAATTGCACACAAGTTGACGGCGTAGACAAAAATTCAATTTGGCGCCACAGATTGCAAGACTCTTGATGCACATGCCCAAACAGTACCAATTTAACTTGGGTATGTTGACTTAAAATGTCGGTCAGGGCATGGGTGTTTTTCAGCTGGTGCTGATCAATCCAGTGTGACTGCATGGCGAAAGGATGATGATGACAGGCCAAAATAATATGCTGCTCGGGGTGAGCTGCTAACAGCTGTTTGAGTTGTTCAAGTTGCTGTTGGTCAACCCAACCATCGACCTGATTGCTCACCGCAGTATTGAGTAAAATCACACTCCATGCCCCAAGATGCACAATGTGGGCACAGTTTTTTTGCTCATGAAATGGGAAATGGGCCACCGCATCATGATTACCCGGCACCTGATAATGCGGATAGCTGAGTGTGCTGACATGGTCTAAATAACGGGCATAGGTTGCAGGTTTGGCGACTTGCGCTAAATCGCCGGTATGCAGCAGCGCATCTGCGTGGGCGTATTTGGTTTGAATATCCTTAAGTACAGCTAAAAAGCTTTGTTCAGGATTCACTTGAACAAAGTCGAGTTGTGGCTCATCCATAAGGTGGGTATCTGAAATATGAATTAATGTCAGTTCAGTCTGAGCATGTAAATGAGAGTTCATATTCGCGGCTCCCTTAGAGATCTTGGGTGGTTTTAATATGTTGTTGTAGCCATTGCAATGCCATGATGACAGGCGCATTTCTTAAGCGACCAGTGGTCAATAATATAGAAAGATCTTTGTAGTCAAAGACATGCAATTGAATATTTTCGCCTTCATCTGCCACACCAAATACGCTGCCCGTTGCAGGTAAATCTGCTTGTGCGACATATAAATGAAATAACTCTGAACATGCACCTGCAGAGGGGTAAAAGCTGAACAGATGAGTTAAGTCTGTAAGCGTACAACCTGCCTCTTCTAAAGCTTCACGGTAGAGACACTGTTCAGGGGTTTCATCTGAACCAAACACGCCAGCCACGATTTCCAATTGCCATGCAGATATAGGGTCGTTGAGTGCGCCAATGCGGAATTGTTCAATGAGGGCAAACTGCTGACGTTGATCATTGTAAATGAGTACCCCAGCAGCTTCAGGACGATGAATGAGTTCACGTGTCAGGGTTGGGCTGTAATGATTTTGCCCAAACAGGCGATGACGTAAGCTGACTTTTTCCACTTGTACAAAACTACGAAACAGATATTCACGCTGTTCAATTTCTACATCATGATTCAGATAAGTTGCTTGTTGTAAAATAGTCATTAGTGCAGCCAGAATGAAATCGATTCTGACTTCATCCTAACTGAGCTGTGGCGAGACTTAAACGCTTTTTTTCGTCTTTTAACGTTATGGTACAGTTTTTAATCGGGCTTGTGATGTGGTGCTTATATTTTTATTAAATTATTAACAATATCTTGATATTTATATGATTTTGTAAATTAATTCACGATTTTAACTTTCATTTGCACACTTGTGGACTAAAAAGCTCGCAGGCCATACACAGCAGCATGCACATTTTTAGGCGAGAGCCTATACAGACAAGCAAACGCTCCTTGAAAGCAGATGAGTCAGCCTTAGCGTAGACACACCGCATCTTGGAAACAGTTAATACGACGATTGAAGCTGACCTGAGTCAGGTTTAAGTGTTGTCGTAATGCACGTACGGCCTGTTGCTGTTGTGCCGCTAAGTTGTCTAGTGGCGCAGTTGAATGTTGTTCTAGGAAATCGAGAAATAATTGTGCTTGTCGGGTGAGTTGAGAGCGTGGCTGTTGAGCCAAATACTGCACTGCCGCTAACGTACTGCCATCGACAGATGTGCTGCCTTGGTCATACTGTAAAACCTGACGATCTTCGAATCCAATAAACAACAATTGGCTATAAGCCTGATACAAATATTGAGCATCACGGAAATAGCGGCTCTGTGGGTATTTCGCTAAGTACTTTTCCCAAAACAAAGCCCGATCGGCTAAGACCATGGGTTCAACCTGTAGGCGTCCGTCACGTAACAAAGGGGAGGTGTTTTGATTGGCAAGCGCCACAATAAAACTTTGCTCAGCTTCAGGTAAATAGGGTGCAAAAATGCGAGCCAAATACTGAGGATGGCGACGGTAGGTGGTATGTTGATCTGACCAATGAATGACTTCTAAATAGGCCTGTCCTTGATGCTTGACAAGGTATTGATCACGCAAATGCATGTGTTCAAAATGACTTTGTTGTAAGGTCGGGTGTGCCCCTGCACCTGAAACATAATCTTCAAATGCAGCCTGTTGTTCAGGTGAACGTTGAATTGCGAAGAACTGCTGATACATTTGGGTAGACAAATTCAGTAATTGAAATTGCTGCTCTGTCTCCATCAGCGGCAAGCAAACAGTCAAATCCTTATTCATTTCCTGTAAGGCCAATACTGTGCGCTGCGAGTGAACTGCTTGCATTTGTGTGGCCAAATTATTGCACAAGTCATTTAAATCAACTTTGGCTGACATCTGTGCTTGAACGGCGGGTGTTTCAATAATAGGGGGAATATCAGCAGGTTGGCATGCAAGTAATGACAAACAACAGAGCAAAGACAGCAGCAATTTGCCCAAATGCAGTGAGTCAAAGGTCATAGGCATGATCAACGTCTTGGAAAGGAAGAGAACATATTGTGCAATACGGACGCCTCAGGAAATGCTAGCAATCTGTAGCATTGTGCTGTGGTTTGGTTAAGCCTGTATAACACGTGCTGAAAAACAACGCTATTTTATGGAAAAATCATGCTTTTTATAGGCCTATTGTGTAAAAAAACATTCAAAATGCTACAACCAATTGATTAATTAAGATTAGTATCAGCAGTCATTGAATTTGTGTGTTTAGTTTTGCTAAATGGGGTCGTGATGAAAAAAACACTTTTGTTGCTTGTTGGTGTAATGGTGGCTGCGCCAAGCAGCTATGCATTGGATTTGGTTGAGGCTTATCAGCGTGCGCAGAGCAATGATCCCACATGGACTGCACAACAACGACAATATGATGTCGACCGTTTAAATTTAGGTTTAGCCAAAGGCAACTTATTGCCGACCATTACAGCAACAGGCAATGTGACGCGCAAGCATCAAGAGATCAATTCTAGTCAAACGAGTGTGCTTCCGGGTTTTGACAATGAAAAGTTAATGCCCAAAGCCTCAACCAACCGCCAAATTGCCTTAACTGCACGTCAGCCTTTATTCCGTTGGGATGCTTGGGAAGGCTTAAAGCAAGTCAAAACTTCGATTTCTTTGAGTGAGCTGACGCTGCGCCTACAACAACAGCAACATATGCTGAACACAGCAGAGGCCTATTTTAATGTGTTGCGCCAACAGGCACTCACCACCGCACATCTTCAAGAAGAAAAAGCGCTACTTGAGCAACTCAATATGATGAATGCCAAACTGCGTGAAGGATTAGTTGCCCGCAGTGAAGTACGTGAGGCGGATGCCCAGTACCAAAATGCACGTGCCAATCGTCTTGCAGGGCAAGTGCAGGTGTTGTTGGCACAGGAGCAACTTGAACAAATTATTGGCCCTTATCGAGATAATCTTGCGGTGCTCAGTAGTGATTTTCAGTTCCAAAAGCCTGTGCCACAGGATTTAAAGGCGTGGCAAGACTTGGCGCAAAAGCAAAATTTACAGTTGCAACAAGCCCGTATGCAAAAGCAGTATGCAGAAGATGCCAAACGTGTCGAACAAGCCGCACGTCTGCCACAATTAGAGGCAGTGGCCAGTTATGGTTATAATAAGCAAAGTCCCGACAGCTTAATTGCCAATGATGGTCAGTTCGACCAAGTGGGGGTTGAAATGAATTGGAAGCTGTTTAACGGCGGTCAAACCAAGATCAACATTCAAAAGGCCACATTGAGCGTACAAAAAGCCATGGCTGAGGTCGATGCAGCAAGCCGTCATGCCAATACAGAAGTGAAAAAAGCCTACCTGCAAGTGGACACAGATCAAGCCAAATTACAGGCGCGTAAAACCGCACTGCAATCTGCAGAAACCGTTTCTCAAGCCTCACAAGCCCAGTATCGCGAGGGCCTAAAGAACATGGTGGATGTATTGTTGGCACAGCGTAATGCATTTGCAGCCAAACAAGACTACTTAAACGCGCAATATGATTATGTAATGAATGTATTGCATCTTCAAGCTGCGGTCGGTCAACTCAACGAACAAGCCCTGCAAACCATGAATGCTTGGTTGGTTGAGAAATAACAGCGCACTGTCATCAGACCGTCATTATTGTCGGTTCTAATGATGCATGCCAAAATTGAGTCTAAACGTTAAGCTGAGGAGAAACCACGTTGAGCCCAACCAATCCTGTTTTAAGCCATCACATTTCTTCGCAGTTTAACGACGAGCTGCAACGCGTGAACACCAAGTTCATGACCATGGGTGGCCTTGTGGAGCAGCAAGTTGCACATGCAATTCGTGCATTGTTAGACACCGATGCTGAAATGGCCATCGAAGTACAGTTTAAAGACAATGTCGTCAATAAATTAGAAGGCGAAATTGATGAAGCCTTGACGTTAATCTTGGCGCGTCGTCATCCAGCTGCGAGTGATTTACGCATGGTGATTGCCTTGTCTAAGGCCAATACTGATTTAGAGCGTATTGGTGATGAAGCCGCAAAAATTGCGCGTATTGCACAAAGTCTGTGTGAAGAAGGGGGTTCTCCACGTGGTTATATGGAAACCCGTCATATTGGCAATCAAGTCAGAGTCATGATTCATGATGCCTTGGACGCTTTTGCGCGTTTAGATGTTGACCAAGCCTTACGTGTGGTTTTGGCCGATGCGGATATTGACCGTGAATACCAGTCTGCAACACGTACTCTGATGACCTATATGATTGAAGACCCACGCCACATTAGTCGCGTCATTAATGTGCTTTGGGTGCTCCGCTCGCTTGAGCGAATTGGTGATCATGCACGTAATATTTCTGAACAAGTGATTTATATGGTCAAGGGTTTAGATGTGCGTCATACCAGTGTTGAAGAAATTGAACAGAAGGTACAAAAAGGCTCACTCTAAGCGCTGCGTGACCGAACCCAAAGATACGTTAAAAGTCGCGTAAAAAAAATCCCAGACTTTGGGGGAAGCCTGGGAAGAAAAGGGGTTACATGTAAGATTGGGGTCATAGTCCTCTCTACAGTTGTTATTTTAGAAGTTGAACTGGGCTGTGTCTTGTGGCTTCTTGTTTGATGAATGTTGTGTTTTTTAGCGATATGTTAAAGTAATGTAATATTTGTTCATTTTTCACATATAAAAACATGAAAATGAATCTAATTTTTAGATGATATTCAATATAGATTTTTGCTTAAGTCTTCAGAATTTAGCTCATTTATTTTCAACACATTGTATTGCAGATGTGCTGTGATGCTCAGGCCAAAAAAATCCCCTCGAGTGAGGGGATTTTTACACTATAGCGTTAGGCTTTAGGCACTAGACCTTCTGCTTTTTCTAAAGTGTCATCATTGCTAAAGAATTTCTCACGTTGTTCTTCAAGAAACTTTTTCGCCTCAGGTTCAAACACGTTTAAACGCTTTTCATTGATGAGGGTGGTTTGGTGTTTTAACCATTCGCCCCAAGCTTGTTTAGACACAGTGTCAAGTAATTCTTGACCCTTTGCACCTGGGAACGGTGCGAAATCTAAACCTTCCATCTCTTGTTGATACTTACGGCAAAATACTTGTCGAGACATATCAAAACTCCAAATTAGTGAAGAAATTAAGCGTAAAGGGCATCTAAGCGTGCATGTGCACGTTCAATTGCGGCTTCAACTTGTGCAGGAGCGGTACCACCAATGTGATTACGTGCATTTACAGAAGCTTCTAAAGTCAAAGCTTTTTCAAATACGTCTGCTTGGATCAAGTCAGAGAATTGTTGTAGTTGTTCAAGCGTTAATTCAGACAAGTCTTTGCCTTCTTGAACACCAAGCGCAACCGCTTTACCGACGATTTCATGCGCATCACGGAAGGCAACGCCATTTTTCACCAAGTAGTCTGCAAGGTCTGTTGCAGTCGAGAAACCACGAAGTGCAGCTTCACGCATGATGTCGATGTTTGGAACCAGTGCAGGAATCATGTCTGCAAATGCCATCACTGAACCACGAACGGTATCAATGGCATCAAATAAGGGTTCTTTGTCTTCTTGGTTGTCTTTGTTGTATGCCAACGGTTGACCTTTCATCAGGGTCAATAGGCTGATTAAGTCGCCATACACACGGCCAGTCTTACCACGGATTAACTCAGGCACGTCTGGGTTTTTCTTTTGTGGCATGATTGAAGAGCCCGTACAGAAACGGTCAGGAATGTTGACAAATTTGAACTGTGCAGAAGTCCAAAGAATCATCTCTTCCGACATACGCGACAAGTGCATCATAATTAAAGATGCTGCTGCATTGAACTCAATACCGAAGTCACGGTCAGAAACGGCATCCAATGAGTTTTCACATACCGCTTCAAAACCTAAAAGCTCAGCCGTGTAAGCACGGTCGATTGGGTAAGTTGTACCTGCAAGCGCAGCAGAACCGAGTGGTAAGCGGTTGACACGTTTACGGCAGTCAATCAGACGTTCAGAGTCACGAACCAACATTTCAAACCAAGCCATTAAATGGTGACCAAAAGTCACAGGCTGAGCGGTTTGAAGATGGGTAAAGCCCGGCATAATGGTGTTGGTGTTTTTTGCAGCTAAACCCAAAATACCTTTTTGTAATTTTTTCAATAATTCTAAAATGGCATCGATTTCATCACGTACATATAAACGAATGTCGGTTGCCACTTGGTCATTACGGCTACGGCCAGTGTGCAGTTTTTTACCCGTAATGCCAATACGTTGAGTTAAACGTGATTCAATGTTCATGTGCACATCTTCAAGGTCGATGCGCCATTCAAAGTTACCTGCTTCAATATCTGCTTTAATTGCAGTTAAGCCTTGAATAATATCGTCACGTTCTTGTTCAGTCAGAACACCAACTTTTGCCAGCATGGTTGCGTGTGCAATTGAGCCTGCAATGTCTTGTTTATAAAAACGTTGGTCAAATTGTACAGATGCGGTAAATTCTGCAACGAAAGCGTCAGTCGCTTCAGAGAAGCGGCCGCCCCACATGCCTGAAGTTTGGGCTTGTGTATTTGAGGAATTAGAAGATGTGGTCATGTCGGCTCAATAAAAAAAGCAGTGATTTAACAATGAGTATAACAAATTCGAAACCACTTGCTGAAAAACAAGGCATTCAAACTGTTCAGGCTACGTCAGATCTGACGCAGTTGAGCTATTTTTTTCCGAAAAATGGGCGTTGGCAACACTTAATTGAGTTATTTATTGCCAGTAATATTTTAGCCATGTTGTTGGCATTGGCTGAAGCACAGGGTTGGAGTAATTTTAGTGTAAGCCGTTGGCTTGAATATGCTTTATATATCAATTGGGTATTGCTGTGCTTTGTGGCCTGCTTTGAAAAAATTCACCGTAAACTGAGCACATGGCACTTAAGCCAAATTTTGGTGCTTGGTTTTGTTTTATTACAAAGTATTGTGTTGCTCACCAGTCTTAGCCTGAATGTATTGTGGCATTTTGGCGGGCATTGGCATTTTCAAAGCTTTAGCTCGGCCATGTTATGGGATGGCGTGATCCTGCATTTAAGCTATGGAGCGTTGTTGGGTTTATTTTGTTTTCGCTACGTATTTTTACGTGAACAATGGCTGCGCCAGCAGCAAAGTGAACTAAAAGCCCGTATTCAAGCCTTACAAGCGCGTATTCATCCGCATTTTTTATTTAATAGCTTAAACAATGTATTGAGCTTAATTAGCATTGACCCTGATAAGGCAGAGCAGATGCTATTGGACTTGTCACATCTCTTTCGTGCCAGTCTGCAAGAGTTAAAATTGGTCAATCTGAAAGATGAAATTGAGCTATGTCAGCGTTATTTAGCCATTGAGAAAATTCGTTTGGGTGAACGGCTGAACATTGAATGGAAATTTGTGCATTTAGAACGTGCTCGCCATGCCGCTATTCCCTTACTGACCTTACAGCCGTTGTTAGAAAACAGTATTTTTCACGGCGTTGAAAAAATTCTTAGCCCCAGCACGGTGACTATTTTCGTTGAAGTGCTTGAAAAACACGTTAATATTGTTATTAGCAACCCTTATCAGCTTGCAGCTGAAGGTCTACGTCCAAGCCATGGTGTCGCACTCGACAATGTCAAACAGCGCTTGGTGGCTTATTTTGGCGATGGGGTAACATTTCAAAACTATGCAGGCGATGGAATATTTACTACAGTGGTACAATATCCGTATAAATAATTGAAATACTTTGCTTACACTGCACAACAAAATTATAACCAGCAAAGTGAGGTGGAATTTTAGGATAAAGGAGGACGCATGGACATCCTGATTTGTGATGACGAAGTTTTAGCAACACAGCGTCTATCACGTTTGGTCGAAAATCTAGGACATGAAGTGGTTGCAGTGGCACATCATGGCCAGCAAGCGATTGAGTTGACTAAATTACATCAACCTGATGTCGTATTATTAGATATTCAAATGCCTGAAATGGACGGTTTAGTCTGTGCACAGTATTTGCGTGCCTTAAGCCCCATGCCAGCCATTGTGTTTTGCACAGCATATGATGAACATGCTTTAGCAGCATTTCGTACCGCGGATGGCTATTTACTCAAACCCATTATGCAACAGGATTTGCAACAGGTTTTAGAACAGCTGACTCAAGTTAACCAAGCTCAATTGAGCACATTAAAACAACAAGAATATATGGACGACGCGCAAACAAAACGCCAGCACATTGCGGCAAAAACCTACCGTGGGGTAGAACTGGTGCCAATAGAAAATATTTACTATTTCTTGGCAGATCAAAAATATGTCACTGTCCGACACAAACATGGCAGTGTGTTGATTGATGAAACCTTAAAAGATTTAGAGCAAGAATTTGCAGATCAATTCATCCGAATTCATCGTAACGCCTTGGTCTCGATTCATTATTTAGATGGCTTAGAATTATTGGGTGCGGGTCAATATCAGGTCCGTTGTCGTGAGCTTGAAGAACGCTTGGCCGTGAGTCGGCGTCATCTACCAAGTTTAAGAGAACGTATTCAAAAGTTATAAATAGACTTGATTTTTTAAGTGATCAGGTTAAGTTTAGAGATATCGTAACTTAGATCTTAGACCTTATGAAAACCCTGAAAATTGCCACTCGACAAAGTCCTCTTGCGCTTTGGCAAGCGGAGCATATCCGTGCGCGTTTAGAAAGCCTGCATGCAGATTTAACTGTTGAGTTGGTGACCTTTGTCACTCAGGGCGACAAAATTTTAGATACGCCATTGGCAAAAATTGGCGGTAAGGGTTTATTTGTTAAAGAATTAGAAGCGGCGCTCTTAGATGGTCGTGCCGACCTTGCAGTACATTCGATGAAAGATGTACCAATGGCTTTGCCTGAAGGCTTATCTCTTGCGGTGATTTGTGAACGTGAAGATCCTTTAGATGCGTTTGTATCGAATCAATATGAAAGTTTTGATGCCTTACCGCAAGGGGCCAAAGTGGGCACTTCAAGCTTGCGTCGTAAATGCCAAATCTTACAGGCTCGACCAGATTTAGAAATTCTTGACCTACGTGGTAACGTTGGTACACGTCTCTCTAAACTTGATGCTGATCAATATGATGCGATTATTCTCGCAAGTGCAGGCCTAAAGCGTTTAGCGATGCCAGAACGTATTCGTCATTGTTTAGATGCCAAAGTCAGCCTGCCTGCGGTGGGTCAAGGGGCCTTAGGTTTAGAGTGTCGCGAAGGTGATCAAGCGGTATTAGAGCTGATTTTGCCGTTAATGCATGACGAGACCAATGTGTGTGTGCGTGCAGAGCGTGCCTTTAATGCCTACTTAGAGGGCGGTTGCCAAGTGCCAATCGCAGGGTATGCCACCTTGGTCGAGGGACAACTTGAGCTTGAAGGCCGCGTGGGCAGTGTAGATGGAGCAACTTTGCTTAAAGCACAGGTTCAAGGTGCACCTGAGCAAGCTGAAGAATTAGGGGTGGAATTGGCGAAAAAACTCTTGGCCCAAGGTGCAGGTGAATTACTAAAAGCACTGTATCAACACTAAGATGTTGTTCGTTAATACCCGTCCTACAGACCGTGCAGCTGCTTTAAGTGCTGCACTGTCTGCCAAGCACATCGCGGTGTTTGAACTGCCTTTACTCGAGCTTGAAGCTCTGCCATGGTCTGCTGCGCTTGCGGCATGTTATCAGCAGTTGCTTGGGGCACAGGTGATTGTGGTGGTGAGTCCTACAGCGGTGCAAATTGGGATGCAGTATTTGCTGCAAAGTGGTATCCAACTTGGCCAACTGCAACACATCACATGGATTGCTGTGGGTGAGAAAACCGCGCAGCACCTAGCAGCCTACGGGATTGATGCGCTTATTCCAGAGATTGAAACCTCTGAGGGAATGCTCAGCTTAGCGCCACTACGTCAGTTGGCTTCGCACAGTACGGTGGCATTTTGGCGAGGGGAAGGTGGGCGTCAGTTTATGATGCAGCATTTACAACAGTTGGGCATACAGGTGATTAACTGTGTTTTGTATCAACGTCGCTGTCCTGCACAGTCAACGCTCAAAGCGCAGCAGTTGCGTGAATTGCTACAGCAACCACAACCGTATCATGTGCTGATCAGCAGTGAAGCGAGTTGGTTAAATTGGTGTACACTGTTTCAGCAAACCCCTCAGCTGATTGCGAACGCACACTATGTGGTTTTAGGTGAGCGACTCTATCAACTCCTGCTGCATGACCGCCAGCAACAACAGTTGAATTTCCAAGTGATGCAGCTGAGTCAGCTTGAGCCAGCGCGGCTCGTAGATGCGCTCGTACAAGGAAAACCATGAAGAAATTGACGATTTTGTTGAGTGGCATTGCGCTTGTGTGGCTGTCGATACTCAGCTACCACAGTTGGCAGATCACCCAACAGTCACAGCAGTTAGCGCAACAATTGCATCAGTCAAAAAAAGATGCTGCGAGCCTAAATGATCGCTTAGTGGCATTACAACGTCAGGCGATGCAGCCCACTGCTGTAAAAACCCCTGAGCCAACTGAATCTAAAACGCCTCAAATTCAGCCTTTAGCACTGATTCAACAACAACTCGACCTGATTGAGTTTGCGTTACAGCAACAACAATATGGTTATGCTTTAGAAAAGCTTGAGCATTTAGATATGCAGTTGTTGGAGTACGACATGGCTGAGCCGCTTAAGCAAAGCTTGATACAGGCTTTAATTCAAGATCGTCAAAATATTCAAAGCTTTGTGAATGAACGTCAGCAGCAACAGCAAAAGGTGAATCAACTTTTACATCAGCTTGATCAAGATCTGACCCGTGAAGCACAACAACCCAATTTAAAGGTGAATGCAGCAGCAGATGCACCTTTTTGGCAGCAATGGTTGAAGTTAGAACCTGCAGATCAAGCAGCCACGCAGTTAATGCAGCGTCAATTTGTGCTAAAAGAGGCACAGCTGCATTTACTTTTGGCACGGCAGTTACTATTGCAAGGTCAGTCGGTTGCATATCAGCAGGAAATGACGACGGTGATTGCAATCCTCAATCGCCTACCTGATCAACATGCTCAGGCCTTGCGCCGTCAGCTTGAATCTGTCCAAGGCATTACCACCTTGCCGACACCAAGTTTAACCACACGTGCATTGTTGAGGTAAGTTGATGCGACAGATCCTAGCGGCCTATGCCGTGATAACCCTCATTGTGTTTGCGAGCTTAAGTGTGTTGAGCTATGGACACGGGCCAGGCTATGTCTATATGCATTGGCGTGATTGGCAATTACAAACCAATCTTTGGGTCTTCTGTATAGGTTTGGCCGTGCTCAGTCTACTGACGCAACTGATTTGGTTTGGACTCAAACGTTATTTCAGCCGTCAGCAGCGGCGTTTAGCCACCGTATTTCAATTTCAAAATTTACACCCTTATGAACAGTTGGCTGTAATTTGGCTGCTTGATGCCGAACAAGATCAACAAGCCTTTATTGCCACCGTGTTTCACCAATCGGCATTACTTGAGGGCTTAATGCAGGCTCGTATGCAGAGTTTACGTGGTGATCATGATGCGGCATTGCTCAGCCTGAAGCAGACGCCACCGATGGCCTTTGAATTGGCAGAGTTGCAACGTATTGAGATTTTATTGGCACAGCAACAGGCACAAGCTGCGCTGACCCATTTAGAATTTTTAAATCAACACGCTTTATCGCCGTGGCTCGGTGCTGTAGCAGAGGCTTATCAGCAGCGCTTAGTGGTGTTATGGGGCAAGTTTGCGATGCAATTCCCTTGGTTATATTTGCGTGCAACCCAATACGGCCATTTAGAAACTGACACCAAACAGGCATGGTTAGCGCAAGTATTGCTGCAATTTGATCAAGCCAGTGCGGAAGATTTACAGCATCTCGCGCAGCGTTATATCGATCTACAGCCCGATTTTGCACAAAAAGACTATGACGTGAAAGTGTTATGGCTCAAAGTGATTACCCGCTTACCGCAATTAATGCCACAACGTGAGCAATTGGCACATGCTTTATTGGATCAACAATTTAATGAAGATGTGTTTTATTTATGGTTTGAACAGCAGCTATTAAATCCAGCACCTGATTATCGAGCGATTGAGCAAGATATTTTAACTTGGGAGCAGCGCTACCCTAGTGTGCCCGTATTAAGTTTTGCCAAATATTATGTTTATCAAGCTACGGGACGTGCACAAGAGGCCGCTGCATTATTAGATTTATATCCTGATCATGTGTTAATGAATTATTTACGTGTCAGAGCTGCATTAAATCAACCTGAACTCATTCAACAATTAAATATTATTTTTGAAAATAACAGCAATTATATTGGTATGAATATTTAAGAGTATATTAACATGTCATTAACATTAGATGATTATAAAATTATATTTGAACAGCGCGTTGATTGGGGAGATATGGATGCCCTAGGTCATGTCAATAATGTCATCTATTACCGATATATTGAAAATGCGCGTATTTATTATATGGATCAATTAAATATTCGTCGTGCCGATATCAATACGGTCATTGCATCAAGCCAGTGTCGCTATTTACGCCCAACGGTTTATCCGGATCAATTAAGTATAGGTATCCGTATTGAAGAAATACGCAATAGTGCGATTCGTATGAGTTATTTGCTCTACAGTCAGCAACAACAGCAAGTTGTTGCAGTGGCTGAGGCGGTACAAGTCATGTTAGATAAGCACACTCAGCAAAAGACACCAATTCCCGATGAATTAAGACAACGGATTTTAGCGTTAGAAACGCATTTAGAAACAAAATAGTTTTTCACACAAATTAATTTATTTTTATCTATATTTATCCTCGCTTATTTGCTATTTTTTCACGGTTCAAATATTTAAATAAATAAAAATATTCTGAATATTTAAATATGGCACATGGATCAAATAAACGAGGATTTTAAAATGCCTGATATTAGTAATTTATCGGTTGAAGAATTAAAGAAGTTACAACTTGAAGCTGAAGCTTTAATTGCATCGAAAGAAGATCAAGCCATTGCAGATGCTTATCAGCAAATTATGGCGATTGCGAACCATGTGGGTTTGAGTATTGATCAAATTCTAGAATTTGGTGAACAAAAACGTAAAAAAACCACCCGTAAAGTGGTTGAACCGCGTTACCGTAACCGTGAAAATACTGAGCAAACGTGGACTGGTCGTGGCAAACAACCACGTTGGTTGGTGGCTGAATTAGAAAAAGGTGCCAAGCTTGAGGACTTCTTAATTTAAGTTTTCATGGCTTTGTCATCTGTATGGATTAAAGTCTAAAAACCAAGCTCAGTTGCTTGGTTTTTTTTTAACTTGTGCAATTGGCGATAGAAAAAAAGTATGCATAATGGGCGTTGATGAAAAAATATCCCAAGGGTCGTTTAAACAATGTTGGTTGTAGTGGGATGACGAAAAAGCCCAAATATGTACGTTGGTGGCTGTTTGCAGCTGTAACTTTTCTGATTTGTATTGTGCTGCAAATTCCTGCGGCATGGTTAATGGCGAAGTTTTATCAAAATAATCAAATTTTACATAATATGAGCGGTAATATTTGGTCCGGCCAAGCCGATTGGACTCGGGGACAGTTACGTGGCTCAGTCAGCTGGAAAGTACGTCCTTTAGATGTATTGCGTTTGCGCTTGGGGGCGCATGTGGAGATCCACAGTGGCCGCAGTCATATTGAAGGTGTTGTTGGTTATGGTTTGGGTAAAACTCTCACCCTGCACGATATCGATGGACAAATTGCCGCAGAAACCTTGCAGTACGTTGCCAATTGGCAGTGGCCAAGTAATGCAATTCAATTGCAACAGATCGCCTTGGTCTATAAGCCTGAACAAGGGTTTAGTCGGGCAGATGGACAGATGCAATGGGCCGGTGGTGAATTGATCTATCAATACGCACAACAACAAGATCGTATGAATATACCGGCTTTAAAAGCCCAGCTATCTGATCGTGAAGGGCAACTGGTGTTGGATGTACGTGATCAACGTGAACAAAAAATGTTAAATATTGCGATTGATCCTAAGCTGATGTTAGATCTGCAACTCACGCAGCGCTTATTGTTAAATACAGCCTCATATCAAGGTAAAGCTGGACTCGATACGTATGTCCTCAGTACCCGTCAGCCGTTATGGCAAGGGGGACGCTAATGTCTGCATGGCTAGAAAAATTCAGACAGGTCAATTGGCGCAGTATGGATGCACTAGCACCTTTGCTGTTGGTGGCTCTGATCGTGTATTTATGTTGGACCTTGGCCAGCTTGTTATGGTTATTACTCGCACCTGCGCAAGCGATGCAATTTGATCGTGTGCAGCTGGGTTCACAGCAACAAGCTGTTCCCAATATTGGTCACTTCGCTTTGTTTAAAGCGCAACAAGCCCCCCAACAGCTTGAAAATAGCAATATGAGCTTACATGGGGTTATGGTGGCACAGCCACGGCGTTTATCGTCTGCTGTGATTAAAGCCAATAATGTGGCAGAACGTTATCGGGTGGGGGATTTTGTTGCTGATACACCCTACCGCTTAGCAGAAGTCTATTGGGATAAAGTAATTTTACGTGATGTAAATGGGGCGAGCCAGATTTTAAACATGGGCAGTATGGAAACCTTGAATCAGGATTTATCCGGTCAAACGCAAAATCCGCGTGCAAGCAGCGTGGCTCCCATGCAAGCGCCCCCCAATAATCCACAAGCTGCAATCGGGCAAGCTGTACAGCAAATGCAGGACAATCGTGAGCAATACTTACAAAGTATGGGGGCCAGTCCAACAGGAGAAGGCTATGAAGTCTCGGCACGGACACCTTTAGCACTACGACGCAAACTGGGCTTACAACCTGGCGATCGGGTTTTATCCTTAAATGGACAGCCACTTGCTGCAGGGCAAAACGAAGCCCAATTGCTAGAGCAAGCGCGTCAATCTGGGCAGGTCAAATTAGAGATTAAACGTGGTGATCAAGTGATGACCATTCAACAAGATTTAGACTGATGTAGGTCAGTGAAGGAAATGTTAGTAGATTATGGCTTTATTTAATCATGAGCGTTCATGGGGACTTGTTGTTGCAGCACCGCTGATTGCAATGGTCAGTACTGCAAGTTATGCCCAAAGTTGGAAAATTAACTTACGTGACGCAGATTTAACGGCATTCATTAATGAAGTTGCCGATATTACCGGAAAAAACTTTGCCGTTGATCCACGTGTGCGTGGCAATGTCACGGTGATTTCCAACAAGGCACTGAATAAAGCCGAAGTCTATGATTTGTTCCTTGGGGTGTTAAACGTCAACGGTGTGGTGGCCATTCCTTCAGGCAACACCATTAAGTTGGTGCCAGACAGCAACGTCAAAAGTTCAGGTATTCCCTATGATGTACGTAATCGTGCCTCAGGGGATCAAATCGTGACCCGCGTCATTTGGTTAGACAATACCAATGCTAGTGATTTAATCCCAGCATTACGTCCTTTGATGCCACAGTTTGCCCATATTGCCGCAGTACCGGGTGCCAATGCCTTAATTGTGTCGGATCGCGCCAATAACATTTATCAAATTGAAACCATTATTCGTAATCTAGACGGTACTGGACAAAATGATATTGAAGCAGTGCGTTTACATTCAAGCCAAGCGGAAGAAATGATTGGCTTACTTGAAAGTATGACAGCCACCGGTGCTGCCAAAGACTTACAAGGCTCACGGGTGCGTATTATTGCCGATAATCGTACCAATCGTATTTTAATTAAAGGCGATGCAGCGACGCGCAAACGGGTACGTAACTTAGTCGAAATGCTAGATGTGCCCGCAGCCGACCGTTTAGGCGGGCTTAAAGTATTTCGTCTGAAATATGCCAGTGCCGATGACCTAGCGCGCATTTTACAAGGCTTGGTGACCGGTCAAGCGGTCAGTAGTGCAAATAACAGCACTGCGAGTAATCGCGTCAGTACAGAAAATACCAGCACCAGCAATACCACAAGCTCGGCCATCAATACGCCAAGCATTAGCTTAAACGGTAGCAATAGCAGCAATAAAAATAATCAGATCACCAGTTTTAGTGCAGATGGGGTCAGCATTATTGCCGATCCGAGTCAAAATGCCTTAGTGGTTAAAGCCGATCCTCAGCTGATGCGCGAAATTGAATCGGCGATTCAGCAATTAGATATTCGCCGTCAGCAAGTGCTTATTGAAGCAGCCATTATTGAAGTGACAGGAGATGACAGTGATCAACTGGGCGTGCAGTGGGCGCTCGGGGAT
>CAVBYE010000012.1:0-67252 GCA_963599285.1 Bacteroidaceae bacterium
CCAAATTTGCTTTCATTGCAAATTCAGTACCTGGGAGGTTTAGCGTGGCTTTGTAGTCCACTGCATTTTCAGGAGTTTGCTTATCGCTCATGCAAGTTGTCTTCCAATTCAATCCGTGCAAAACGGACGCGTTTTACAATAAAAAATTAAGTTTAATTAAAACGGAAAAGTGGGGGTGTTTTGGCGAAACTCAAGGAGTTGCTCAACATCATCATCAATTCCCGCTTTTAAAGCTTCAAGCGAAGGATAATTCTTTTCACCATGTAAATAGTGTAAGAAGGTTACCCGCATTAACAGGCCATACAGATTAGCAGAAACATCAGGGAAATGTACTTCTAATCGCCATTCTGGATGTGCTTGTTGGATGGCTGGACGTGTCCCCACATGACCTGCGCCAAACAGGGCAGTCTCGCCATAGCCTGCGATGCCTGTCTTAGTGGGATCATCGGCTTGGACTTTGGCTTTTAAGGATTCGGTTTCACAAATGACATTTACCCCATAAATGCCATGTAAACACGGTTTATGGCGGTTTAAACGTACATTAATGGTTGGGAAATCAATGGTACGACCAATTTGATCGCCGTATTGTACCCGACCGGTAATACTATACGGACGACCCAATAATTGGGCTGCAAGGGCTAAATCGCCTGCTTGTAAGGTTTGACGGATTCGGGTCGAGCTGACACGTTCGCCATCTAATTCGACAGTATGTAAGTTTGTGACTTCAAAGCCATATTGTTTTAAAAATTCGCTATTGCCTTGGCGGTTTTTACCAAAGTGAAAGTCATCACCTAAAACTAAGTGCTGTGCGTTGAGTTTAGTTTTTAAAATATCGGCAAAGTCGGTGGCACTTAAATTACGGAAGCGTTCATCGAAGCGCGCCACAGCAATATAGTCGACGCCCAATTCGCTTAAGTATTCTACTTTTTCACGTAAAGATGAAATCCGTGGCGGCGCATCATAGCCTTTAAAATATTCGAGTGGTTGTGGCTCAAAGATCATCACCACAGTATGTAAGTTTTGCTGATCAGCAACAGCTTTGAGCTGCGCAATCATGGCCTGATGACCCACATGGACACCGTCAAAATTACCAATGGTAACGGCAGTTTTTGGTAATTGAGATTTAGGCGCTAAAGCATTCAGACGGAGTAGCTTCATGGGCGAATCAATAACTTAACAGAGGCGAAAAATATATATTGCCATATTCTCACAATTTCGTCTTGTTGTTGTGTTTTTACTCAGTGTTTTTTATCAGTAAAAAGTTTTATATCAATTTAACTTATTTTAATAATGACCATTAATCAATTTTACTTATTTAAAATTGGGTTTAATATCAATAGATCCACTCAAGATGAGGATCTCCCGATGCATCATCAATTCCCCTATGCACAGCATGCCCGCGAACTCATCCGCCATTTTACCCCCAATTGGTTTACGGTGTGTATGGGGACGGGCATTGTTGCGCTGATTTTAGCGAAATTTGCACCAATATCGAGTGTATTTTTTGAGTTGGGCCAATTACTGTGGCTGTTGAACAGTCTATTGTTTGTGTTGTTGAGTACGCTTTATGGACTGCGCTGGTTGCTGTATCCACATGAAGCCAGAAGAATTCTCTCACATCCGAGCATGTTATTATTTTTTGGGGCGATTCCCATGGCCCTAGCCACCATTTTAAATGGTGTACTGGTATTTGCTGTACCGCTCTATGGGGAGAGTGCAGTGAATATTGCATTAGCACTCTGGTATCTGGATGTGGTGCTTGCAGTCATCATTGCATGGGGCGTCCCATTTTGTATGTATAGCCGTCAACGACATTGCCTTACCAACATGAGCGCCGTGTGGCTATTGCCGATTGTCGCCTGTGAAGTGGCAGCAAGTAGTGGTGGAATGCTGTTGGCCTATTTACCAGTAAGTTCGCAATCTGCTGCAATTTTAATCGCCAGCTATGTGTTATGGGGAGTATCTGTTTTTCCTGCTTTTGCGATTTTAACGCTGTTGATGCTGCGTCTCGCTTTGCATCAACTGCCCGCGAAGGAATTGGCGATCAGCAGTTGGTTAGCACTTGGGCCCATTGGGACAGCTGCTTTGGCTTTACTCTTGTTGGGTGCACAAGCGCCAGCAGTGATGAGTAGTTTTGGCGCAGCTGAATTGGGTCAAATGATGCAGCAGATGGGGACTTGGATCAGTGTATTGTTGCTTGGTTTTGCATTGTGGTGGCTTGGTATTGCAGCACTGACCACACTGTATCATCTACGCCGTGACTTACCGTTTAATTTGGGGTGGTGGGCGCTGACGTTCCCGTTGGGCGTAGTGACTTTGGCACTCTTTCAGTTAGCTGCACAACTGCCATTGGGTTTTTTGGCTGCACTTGCACAGAGCTGTGCTGTGATTTTATTTGGCTTATGGCTCATGGTAATGGTCAAAACCTTGGTGGGTGTATCTCAAGGACAACTGATTTTCTCGCCGTGCTTGCAGCAGGACGCATAGGATTAAGATGCAAGGTTGAGGATATTTGCAGTGCAGACCAATTTACTTTTAAATGAAGCTCTTTTGCATACATGGAACAAAAATGTCAGACCTTGCTTTAGTGATGGCCTTGCCAAATGAATCGAAGGGCTTATTTGAAGCTGAAGGCATTGAGGTGCATTACAGTGGTATTGGTAAGGTCAATGCCGCATTTAAAGCCTTTGAGGTGATTCAAAAAACGGGTTGTAAAACCCTGCTGAATTTAGGCACCGCAGGCAGCTCATATTTTGATGCACATGAGTTGGTCGAAGTTAGCCAGTTTGTTCAGCGTGATATGGATGTGTCACCGCTTGGTTTTGAAGTGGGGGTCACGCCAATGGATCATGAGTATCCTGCGGCAATTGATCTGGTGCCTTACTTTAGCCACTTGCGTCAGGGTATTTGTGGTACAGGAGATAGTTTTGAGACGGGGCAGCCTAAAGTCGCGTGCAACCTTGTAGATATGGAAGGCTATGCATTGGCAAAGGTCTGTAAACGTTTGGGCGTGAATCTCATTTCAGTCAAATATATTTCAGACGGTGCCAATGCCACTGCACATTTAGATTGGGAAGAAAATTTATTATTGGGTGCTCAGAAGTTATTGGCGTTATATAAAAGTATCTGAGAAAACGATTTTAGTTTTAAAATCTGGCGACCATAGCAGCTATGGTCGTATGCCAAAACTATCAAGGTGATAATTATGATGAAGGTTGCAATGTGGTGATCACGGGTGTAGGTGGGGTATCGCGTGGCAATACGCCATATAACATCATGTTAATGCTGTGCTGAATGATGCGTTGCTGCATACTGCGGTTACGTAAAGTTTTACCTGTAACCATTTCCATTTGAATCGAGAAATCCGCATAGTTCTGTGTGAGCGCCCAAATATTGAGAATGAGTAATTCAGGATCAATATTGGCTGAAATCTTGCCTTGCTCTTGCCAGTTCGAAATTACTTTAGCTTTACGCTTGACCAGCTTCTTCAGTGGACCTTTTAAAATCGACAAAATATGCGGTGCACCTTGAATCACTTCTAAGGCAAACAGACGTGATGCTTTAGGTTGAGTGCGTGAAACTTCAATTTTTTGCATTAAATAGTTAGCAATCGCTTGATCAGGCTCTAGGTCTGCTTCAAGCATTTGTAAAGGCGCCAACCATTTTTGCAACACAGTCGTGAGTACCTCTACATACAAGGCTTCTTTGTTTTCGTAGTAGTAAAAAATATTCGACTTGTGCATTTGAGCAAGCTGAGCAATTTCGTCAAGACTTGCCCCATTAAAACCATACAGGGAGAAAACATCTAAGGCGGCATTGAGCAGCTGATGGCGTTTTTGCGTACTCTTCTTTTGTTCCATTGGCAAATTTAAAAAATAGGAAAAATTGGAACTTAAATTGTACGGCAAATCGGCAAATTTTGTCAGACGCATTGTTTGCTTTTTATACGCTTTTTGACCATTTATTATAAATAAAAATTACAGATCTGTGACTTGTTCGCCATTGTGAAAATTTTACTGTAAAGATGAGCTAAATTTTCTCCGATCAATTTTATTAATTTTTTCAATAAGATTAAAAAACAATATTGCCGAAATTATCAATATTAAAAAATGAAATGCCACCTTAAACGAGCAGGTGGCATTGAAACATTTTCAAAAAAATTGAAAAAAGTACATAACTTTTGAGCGCTTTTTTAGGTCGCTAAAACCGCATTTAAAACACTTTGTTCAAGTTCAGTAAAGGCAAGGTTTTTTTGGCGTGGACGAGGCAAATCGACTTTAAATTGCTGTGCGATATGACCTTTATCCAGCAAAATAATACGATCAGCCAATTGCACTGCTTCACTGACATCATGGGTGACCAAAATGGCAGTAAAGCCTTGTTCCGTCCATAATTTTTCAATCAGGTTTTGCATGTCTAAACGCGTCAGGGCATCGAGCGCACCGAGTGGTTCATCGAGTAGCAAAATACGCGGTTTGTGCGATAGGGCACGTGCAAGTGCAGTACGCTGACGCTGACCGCCGGACAGCTGTGACGGCCAAAGCGCAGCTTTTTCTTTTAGTCCGACTTTTTCAAGCAGACTTGAGGCATGTGCATGTTGTGTTTGGGGTAAACCCAGTTGCACATTTTGTTCGATACTACGCCAAGGCAAAAGACGCGGATCTTGGAACATGACACGAATGTCATCTGAGGTAATGCCTTCACGTAAATGACGTGCTGACTTAAACTTAATTTCGCCATAGCTCGGTTGCTCGAGGTCAGCAATCAAACGTAACAAGGTCGATTTACCACAACCACTGCGTCCGACAATTGCCAAGAACTCACCCGGTTGAATATGCAGGTCAAGGTCTTCAAGCACATTGACATCACCGTAGTATTTATACAGTTGCTCAATCAGAATTTCTGCACCCAATACAGCATTGGGGTTGATGTCAGGATTCTGCGGTGGGGTTTGTGGTTGTTCCGTAGCATGACGGCCTAAGCTTAAATCAGTCATCATCTTTTCCTTATTTTTGATAGCCGGCATGCCAGCGTAATAGATATTTTTCTAAGGCTACGGCTAAGACATCAGCCAATTTACCCAGTAGGGCATACAGTAAAATCCCCACCAGAACCACGTCGGTTTGTAAGAACTCACGTGCATTCATGGTCATGTAGCCAATACCTGACTGTGCAGAAATGGTTTCCGCCACAATCAGCAGTACCCAAACCAGACCCAATGAGAAACGTAGGCCAACTAAAATCGATGGCATGGCCCCCGGTAAAATAATTTCGCGGTACAACTGCCAGCGGGTTAAACCATAGCTTTTGCCCATTTCAATCAGCTGTGGATCAACTGAGCGAATACCATGGTAGGTATTAATATAAATAGGGAAAAATACCCCAACGGCCACTAAAAATAGTTTGGCTGATTCATCAATCCCGAACCATAAAATCACCAATGGAATTAAGGCGAGGGCAGGAATATTACGAATCATTTGTAAAGTGGTATCTAACAAAGTCGAGGCGATTTTTGATGAACCATTCAGTAGACCGAGGAGCAGTCCTAAACCACCACCAATCAATAAACCTAATAAAGCACGACCTGCGCTGACTTGGACATGCGTCCACAGTTCACCGCTGACCAATAAGCCCCAAAAGGCGCTCACTACGGCAGTCGGTGCAGGCAAAATACGGCTTTCAAGTAAGCCTGTTACTGAGGCAATTTGCCAAATGCTGATCAGGGCCAATGGAAACAGCCAAGGCAGGAAACCCTGCCCCCAGCGCGTTCCACGTGAAACTTTACTGTTACGTAAAGTTTCATCAGGAATGGATTTTGACATTAAGCAGGCTCCTGAGTTTTAACCTCTTTCTTCGCCTCATCCGCCACGTAGTTATTTGCTACGATTTCGCCAAATGGACCAGTTAGGTTAGGTTGAGCAAGTTTTTCGCGTGTTTCGAGTGGAAGCAGTGGGAAGACCAATTCAGCAAAACGAATCGACTCTTCGAGATGTGGGTAACCTGAGAAGATAAAGGTATCAATACCTAAATCTGCATACTCTTGAATACGTGCAGCTACTGTTTCAGGATCACCGACCAGTGCTGTACCTGCACCGCCACGTACAAGTCCTACGCCTGCCCAAAGGTTTGGAGAGACTTCAAGCTTGGTACGGTCGCCATTGTGGAGTTCAGCCATGCGGCGTTGACCCACAGAATCCATGGTTTTGAATTTCGCTTGTGCTGCGGCAATTGTTGCGTCATCAATGTGCTGGATCAGCTGATTTGCTGCTGCCCATGCTTCTTCATTGGTTTCACGTACAATCACGTGTAAACGAATCCCGTAAGTTAAAGTACGACCACGCGCTGCGGCTTTTTGGCGTACCACATCTAATTTTTCTTTTACAGCTGCAGGTGGCTCACCCCAAGTCAGGTAAGTGTCGACTTGCTCTGCTGCAAGCTCAACCGCATCATCTGAAGAACCGCCAAACCAAAGGGGTGGATACGGTGCTTGAACAGGTGGATACAGCAGTTTGGCATCTTCCACTTGTAAGCGTTCGCCATTGAAGGTGAAGCTTTCACCGGTATGTGAACGAGTTAAAATTTCACGCCAAATTTTGGTGTATTCAGCAGCGGTCTTATAACGTGTTTTATGGTCTTCATACACGCCGTCACCTTTTAACTCTTTCTCGTCACCACCGGTCACAAGGTTGAGTAAGACACGGCCGCCTGAAAGACGATCCATAGTGGCTGCCATACGTGCCGCAAGTGCAGGTGTCGTAACACCCGGACGTAATGCGACAAGGAATTTCAATTTTTTCGTTGCATCAATCAGGCTTGCCGCTGTGATCCATGGATCTTCACATGAACGGCCTGTTGGAATAAGCACCCCTTCATAACCTAAGTTATCCACTGCAACTGCGATCTGTTTCATATAAGCATGATCGACCTGACGCGCGCCTTTGCTGGTGCCTAAATAGCGACTGTCACCATGAGTGGGGATGAACCAAAAAATTTTCATTGTAAATTCCTTATAACATTGCTCGGTTAGTTATGTGTAGCTGGTGTCCAGACATTAAGCTGAACATCAATTTTTTGAGGAATCAAAGCTTCCTGATGGAACAGATCTGCAATGGCTTGTTGAGATTTCACCACGTCAGGGGTTAAAACAGCGGTTACAGATGGACGTAAACGGCGTTCTAAAACAGTTTTCGCAATCTGAGCAGATAAACCCGTGTATTGGCTATATAAGGCCTGAGTTTGCTCTGGGTGGCTCGAAATCCATTGATCAGCTTGATTTAAGCTCTCGATAAATTTCTGACTTGCTTGTGGGTATTGCTGAATAAATTGAGGGCTCCCGACAAAGTAGGTATAGCTTTGTGGGAAGGCTGCACCATTAATCAAAGTACGCGCTTGTGCATCTTGCTCAGCACTCGATAAAAACGGATCCCAAATGGCCCAAGCATCAATGGATTGTTTGTCAAAGGCCGCACGTGCGTCGGCAGGTGGTAACCAAATCGGTTGAATGTCCGACCATGTTAAGCCTGCTTTTTGTAACACTTTGGCTAAAAACTCATGTGCATTGGAGCCTTTTTGCACAGCAATACGCTTACCTTTCAGTTGCTCAAGTGTCTCAATGGCACTATTTGCAGGGGTGACTAAAGCAATGGATTGACCTGAGTACGCTTCATAGCCAACATAATTCAGCGCTTTACCCGCAGATTGGGCAAAAATAGGTGGTGTATTACCCACATACCCGTAATCCACTGCACCCACGGCTAAGGCCTCTAGCATTTGTGGCCCCGCAGGGAATTCTTTCCATTCCACAGTCGCGTGTGGAAACTGCTGTTCCAATAACTTTTGCTGACGTGTCACCAAGAGGTTAATCGCCGACTTTTGAAAACCAATACGAAGGGTTTCCACATGAGAGGCTTGTTCTGTTGTTTCTTGCGGCGTTTTTTGGCATGCCGTGAGACTTAAGCTGGCAACACCTACAGCAATGATGCTTAATGTCTTGAATGCGTTCATGATCGGCTCCGGCACCTTATTCGCTGTGACTTAAGATCGCAGATTGAATATTGAGTTGATTCGGAATGAGTTTTTGTTGATAGAACGCATCCGCTACGTATTGTTGCTCTTTGGCCACTTGATTTGAGATGGGTGTAACACCAAAGCCCATACGTGAAATTGAGGTATTTAAAATCTCAAACTCAAGCCCAGTCGGTTTTTGTAATAATTTTGCTGCATCAGTTTGATGGTCTTTGACCCACTGTGTTGTGGTATTTAATGTTTTCACCACTGTATTTAGAATTTCTGGGTTGTCTTGAGCAAACTGACGATCAGCTAAATAGAACTGATGATTGCTGACCAGATTTTCGCCCGTAACTAGAGCACGTGCACCAATTTGATGTTCAGCTGCAGCCAAGAACGGATCCCAAATGACCCAAGCATCGACTGCACCACGTTCAAAAGCAGCACGTGCATCTGAAGGGGGTAGATAAACCACTTCAATGTCAGAGAGTTTTAAATGATTTGCTTCTAATACTTTGAGTAACAGGTAATGAACATTTGAGCCTTTATTTAAAGCAACGCGTTTACCCTTGAGATCTGCTACGCTTTGAATGTTTGAGTCTTTTTGTACCACAAGCGCTTCACCTAATGGCGAGGCTGGTTGATTGGCAATGTAGACCAAATTTGAGTTTGCCGCTTGTGCAAAAATTGGTGGTGCTTCACCAGATTCACCAAATACCACACTCCCGACATTTAAGCCTTCGAGCAGTTGTGGACCTGCTGGAAATTCCACCCATTTCACTGCAACACCTTGTGCCTTGAGCGCTTGTTCTAAGGAACCTTGTGCTTTGACAATAGGTAAGACACCATATTTTTGAAAACCAATATTTAAGGTAATGGTGTGTTCTTGTTTAGCACCACAACCACTCAACAGCATTGCAGTTGCAATGGCTGAAGAAAGAACAAGGCTTTTGGTGGTAATGGCAAACATGAGGTGCTCCAAACACAAGAATATTGATGGCTTAGACGCATAAGCTAAAGAAATTTGTTTTTCAAAAAAAATAACTATTCAGAAAGTGAACATGAAGAAAAAAGATAAAAAAAAATGCGCAAAAGTTATGCAAAAAAGTGATTTATAAATATAAAAAAATAAGGCTAATTTATTATTTAATTAATTGAAATTATTGAAATTATTTTTATTTATTGAAATGGATTATATCTATTGCACATTTGCAGCTATATAAAAATCAACATGATGGCGCGCTATTTAAGATATAGATATTACAAATACAGCTAAGCTAGATAAAAAAAAGCCACACTAAAGTGGCTTTTTACACACAATGGAATTGCGTTGGTAGTTATATAACGCTTGGCGTGCATTGGGGAGTTCATCTACGCTGGCGTGTTGGAAGCCATGTTCAATGAACCAATGTGCTGTACGTGTAGTTAAAATAAATAACTGTTGAATGCCCAAACGACGCGCCTGATCTTCAAGATAACTTAAAATTTGGCTACCGCGATTAGATTTACGATAACTTGGATGGACGGCAACACAGGCAATTTCTGCGGAAGGAATTTCACCGGCTTGGGTCGGAATCGGATACAAGGCCGCACAGGCCAAAATCGTACCATCACGTTCGATCACGGCAAATTGTTCAATTTCATTTTCTAGGCGTTCACGGGAACGATACACCAAAATACCTTGTTCTTCTAAAGGACGTAACAGGCTAATTAAGCCGCCCACATCCTGAATATTGGCGGTACGCACATCTTCATAATGTGCATCTGTAAGCATCGTACCTGAGCCATCACGAGTAAACAGCTCTTCAATCAGTGCACCATTGTAGGCATAAGAAAGTAAATGCACACGATTGACCCCATTGACAGAGGCATGTTTCGCTCCGCGTAACTGCAGCGCCAATTCAGGTTGACTCGTTTGGTAACGCTCAATATCTTGATCGAGTTGTGCAGGGGTAATCTCACGTTGCAATTGACCTTGGGCATTGCTTAAACCATGTTGTTTGCCCAAGAAAATCAGCTTTTCTGCTTTTAAGCTAATCGCGGTTTTGGTCGCGACTTCTTCTGCCCATAAGTTAAACACTTCACCTGTGGTGGAGTAGCCGGTTGGCCCGAGTAAAACAATATTGTAATTGTCTAAATGACGCTGAATAGCAGCAGTATCGACACTACGCACTTCACCTGTCAGTTGAAAATCAATACCATCATGAATGCCATAAGGTTTGGCAGTAATAAAGTTGCCTGAGACCACATCAATGCGCGCGCCGTGCATTGGCGAATTGGCTAAGCCCATCGACAATAAGGCTTCAATTTGCAGACGAATTGCGCCCACAGCGCTCATAACGGCATTTAAGGATTCACGGGTGGTAATACGACGTTGTTTATAAAATGGTGTTTCAATCTGCGTTAAAGCCAGATTGGCATTAATTTGTGGGCGTGCGCCATGAACCAAAATCAGTCGAATGCCCAAGGAATGCAGCAAGGCGATGTCATGAATAATGTGCTGAAAATTTTCATGCTGTACCGCTTCACCGTCAAACATCAACACAAATGTTTTGCCTCGATGCGCATTAATATAAGGTGCCGAATGTCGGAACCAATGCACATATTGCAAGGTGTTGTTGTGGGCAGTGTTGCTGATCGTTTGCATCGCCATCTCAGAAAAAGAATTCGAGTCTAATTTTAATGCATTCAGTCAACAAAAAACACCTGAGTAGGGAGCTCAGGTGTCGTGCAGAGGTTGAGAGATGAGATCTATGGCTTAGCCAACAATATGGATAATTTTGTTGGTTTTTTCGTTGATCAAGACGTAATCACCATTAATTTTGTACCATGACTGATTCTTTTGTGCTTTTTGTAAGCCTTTGGTGTCACGGTCATCGGCTTGGAAGCGTTTTGAATCATACGCTTTTGGTAAAGCTTGACCTACACGCCAGTCACGACTTGGATTCACTTGTTGCTTACCGGCATGTGCACGCTGATCAAAACGGCGATCATCTTGCTTTTTCAGATGTGGTGCAGGCTGCTTCATTTGCGGACCTTGCTGCTTGACCACATGTGCAGGTGGTGGTGGCGCTTTACGTGGGTCCATACGATGATCAGGACCTGGGCCAGGTGCTGCCATTGCTGCTGAAGTTGCCATTAATGCGCTTAATGATAGAGCAACTGTTGTTAGAACTTTTTTCATTGCTTTCACCTTTCTTCACTAGAAGTATGCTTTCGATAGGTTCAATTTACGCAATAAAACTAGATAAATGATGGGTAGGTTTTAGTTGAAATGTAAAGTGTATGGAGAAATCTAGGATTATGTGAAGAGATCTAGGAGAATATGTTGCAATGCTTAAAAAATCATCTCTTGGCGATAAAAAAAACCTGAATCAAGTTCAGGTTTTAAATGGCTCTGGTGCGCTTAAGGGGCTTTGATTTCTAAAATACTATGTGTCTCTGAGTCGAGTAGAATGTAATCACTGTTAATTTTATACCACTGTTGATTACGCTCAGGTTTTTCAAGGTTATGCTCTTTATATTCGACCTTATAGCCATCGCTACGATAATGCTGCGGCATTACATAACCGGTTTGCCATTTCATTTGTTGTAAACGTTTCATACCGCGCTGCTCACGTAAGCGACGACGTTCTTCCATGGATTGGGCGTCTAAGCTACGGTGATGGGCTTCACGATGCTTTTTCATTTGATCTCGTTCTACCTTCATGCTCGGCTGTAGCTCAGCGCTATCAGCAGGTGCTGCAACAATGCTACTGTTTGCTATTAAGGCACTAAAAGAAATTGCTACGCTAGCCAATATTCTTTGCATGTTGTGAACCCTCATCAATAAAATTATTTTCCGACCCGATGAACTCTACGCAAAAAATGCAGAGAAACTGTGAAGAAGCGCGATGTATTGTTTAAATAAGTGTGAGCAGCACAGAATATTATGCGTTAATTATCGCCATTTGAGTAGCAGATTGAAGTGGGATTTTTAGCTCAGCAGCCTCAAGGTTTAGGCTGCTGCAAATGAAGAATTAATTCCAGTGTTGGGTAAAATCTTGCAAATAATCAATGGCAGTTGCAATGCTTTCAGCTTGCTTTGCATCGTCTAAGCCAGTAATTAAGTGGGTCGACAATTGTAAATTCTCAATTGAACGAATCATTTCAACTTTACGTTTTTGATCTGCCATGTCTGTCTCAAGCGTCCATTTTTCAATAAGATTCAGCTTAAAGTAAGACTATTAATTTGTAAAAACGAATATAATATTAAAATTAATCGAATAAATAGATTTTAACTGCCTTAAAAAAGACCGAGTACGGTCTTTTTAGCTCAATACACCCTTAGTAGGCATAGTTCAGGTCAGTATAATCATTGAGTGACTTTTGCACATGGGCACTGATGAAATCACGGACATCTTGTTCTGTTAATGGCTCACCTTGTTTGGTAATCACATGTTCAATTTCAGGCTGACCATCAATTTTAATGCGGTAAACAAAGCTCTTCACAATATCAAAACGTTCGCCACGGTTCTCTAAACCTGTAACGTAGTGATAAGAATGTTCAAAGTTAAGATCGGTATGCGAAAATACAAACTGATCAATGAGTTTCACTTTTTGACCGTTTGCAAGTGCTTGAATGTCATCGACAATACTTGGGTCAAACTTCATACCATATTTTTCTGAAATGGGTTGTTGGTCAACAAGTAAAGCCACCATGCCATCTTCAGTAGGGGTGACGGTAATATTGCTAAAGTCAGACATGTGATACTCAAAATTTGAAAAACGAGGTCTTTAGTATCCGTAAAATGGTATAAAACACAATCAACATCGAGCGGACTTGCCCAATCTTTAGACAGATGCATAAAAAAAGCGCCCCAATTTTGGAGCGCTGATTCATGTTTGGGCTTTAGTCCTGAGCATCAATGCTGGCCCCACTTAAATGGCGGCTGTCTTCCCCCATTAAATATAAATAGGCCGGCATAATTGAGTCTGGCGTAGGCAAAGTTTTTGGATCTTCATCGGGATAGGCTTTAGCACGCATTGCAGTACGGGTTGCACCAGGATTAATGCAGTTAAAACGTACATTTGGATAAGGATTTTCCTTAGCAAACAACTGATTGACCGCTTCTATGGCAATTTTAGACACCGAATATGCCCCCCAACGCTCACGTGCTTCGCGTCCTACACCGGAGCTTGCAAATACCACGGATGCATTATCGGAACGTTGTAACAGGGGCAATAATTCTTGCGTCAAAATAAACGGTGCACGTAAGTTGACAGCCATTACATCATCCCATGCTTCAATGGGGTAATTGGCTAAATCGGTTCGTTCGCCCAAAATTCCTGCATTGTGTAAGATGCCATCGAGACGACCAAATTGACGCTCTAAGGTGTCATACAGCAACTCATACTCACGTGGTGATGCACTCGAGAGTTGAAGCGGCAAAATAGCCGGTTGCGGTGCACCTAGGGCTTCAATTTCATCATAAATCACTTCAAGCTTATTCAGGGTGCGGCCATGTAATACCACTGTCGCCCCGTGCAGTGCATAGCTAAGTGCTGCTGCTCGACCAATACCATCGCCTGCACCTGTAATTAGGATAATACGATCTTTGAGTAGGTCAGGACGAGGCTGGTATTCTGAGTATTTCATGGCAATCCCTCCAAGCAATGTTTTATTTTAGATCTTCGATAGATGTCTGTGTGCTGAGTACCAACTGCTGAATGACATCATGTAATTCTGTTACATTGTTCACTATACAGTCGGCTTGCCATGCTGTTAAGTCATCTTTGTGCGCGAATGGTAAATAACCATAAGCCGCTAAGATGGTGTACATCTGGGCAGCGCGACCTGCATCAATATCACGTGGATGATCACCTACATAAATGCACTGCTCAGGCGCTACATGAATGCGCTTGGCCGCCAAATACATAGGTTCAGGATCAGGTTTGGTGCTGCTGACATCTTCAGGACAGACCAAAACGCGACAGCGCTCAGTTAAGTTTAAGGCTTCGAGGAGTGCTTCACTTAACCAGCGCGGTTTATTGGTCACAATGCCCCATGGCACTGATGCTGCTTCTAATTGCGCTAATAGAGGATACATCCCTTCAAACAGATCTGTAGCCACGGCAATATCAGCACCATAAATGTCTAAGAAGCGCTGACGATGGCCCAAGAACACAGGATCAGTGACCTCAAGTTCAGGGTACACCAACTGCACCATGGCACGTGCACCTTCAGAGACTTGGCTGCGAATCAGGTCTGCATCTACAACAGCAACGCCTTTTTCACGGCACATGTCTTGAATAATACGGATAAAGTCTTGTGCGGTATCAATTAAGGTACCGTCGAGGTCAAACAAAACCGCTTTCATGAGGCATCTGCTTTAACGGTATAGACCATGTAGTTGACATCCACATTGGGTGCTAACCAATAGCGCTTAGTCAATGGATTATAATGTAAACCGGTCATATCTTTGAGGGTTAAATCTGCTGCGCGAATGTCACGTGCTAACTCAGATGGTTTAATAAATTTACTGTAATCGTGTGTGCCTTTGGCCAACATGCGTAAAATATATTCTGCCCCGACAATCGCAAATAAATACGACTTTGGATTGCGGTTAATAGTAGAAAAGAACACGTGACCACCTGGTTTTACCAGCTTTTGACACGCTGCAATAATCGAAGCAGGATCAGGGACGTGTTCAAGCATTTCCATACAGGTCACGACATCATATTGTCCTGCTTGCTCTTCAGCCAATTGTTCGACCGGAACTTGGCGGTATTCGATATTGGTCACGCCTTCTTGTGCAGCGTGTAAACGTGCGACATTGAGGGGTGCCTCACCCATATCAATACCCAGTACATCAGCACCACGGCGTGCCATACTTTCTGCCAAGATGCCACCACCACAGCCAACATCTAAAACTTTCTTACCGCTGAGGCCACCGGCGTGGTCATCAATCCAATTTAAACGTAGTGGGTTAATCATATGCAGCGGACGGAACTCTGAATTCTGATCCCACCAAATGGCTGCGAATGCTTCGAATTTAGCAATTTCTTGTGGATCAACATTCAATTGCGTCATGGCGGTCACCTCAATTTAAGTCATTATAATTTAAAAAACTCTATAGGGTTTAGTGTAGCGAGTATTTGAAAAAAAGCGATAAAAGCGCTAAAAAACTTCACATAATAAAAACCAAATTTGCATAATTGTTTTATAGTGTTTGCATAAAATCAGCAGAATTATTTTGAGGACAACAATCGAATGAAAACCTTTATTTTGGGTAGTATTGCCACCGCCTTATTTGCGGTTTCAGGCACCAGTATGGCCACCAGTTTTGTTGCAGGAAAAGATTACACCGTTTTGGCCAACCCTGGGGTGGTGGATGTTAAAGGTAAAATTGAAGTACGTGAGTTCTTTTGGTATGGCTGTGGTCACTGTTTTTCTTTAGAACCCCATATGCAAGCATGGTTGCGTAAATTGCCCAAGGATGTGAACTTTATCCGTACACCTGCAGCCATGAATCCAGTATGGGAACAAAATGCGCGTGGTTACTATGTGGCTGAAACTCTACAGATTCGCCGTAAAATTCACTTGCCTTTGTTCCATGCGATTCATGAAGGTGGCAAGCAAATCTTTGACCAAAAATCACAAGCGCAATTCTTTGTGAAATATGGTGTACCTGAAGCAAAATTTAATAGCTTATATAATTCATTTGCGATTACGGCCAAAGTCAGTCAGGCCAACAAATTAGCGCGCCAATATCAACTTACAGGTGTGCCTGCGGTTGTGGTAAACGGTAAATATGTAGTGCAAGGCGATAACCAAAAAGTCGTGCAGGTGATTAACTACTTGGTTGACCAAGAACGTAAAGCCAAATAAAGCTAAGCTGCCACGGCAGCTTTTTTTAGTCCTATGGATACATGGCCATATACAGCAATTCAATTTGTAAAATTGCCTTACGGCGAAAGTTAATCTTTTCGATATGTGCATCATCTTCATGATGCAGCAAGTCGAGCCAACCCATGGCCAAGCAAAAGGTAATGTGGCCAAACATCTCGGCATAAGCTTCAAATTGATCGGCAGACAAATGATGTAGATCTTTATTTTTCTGTAAAGTGACACAAAAATCATGAATCAGAGCAGCGCTCTCACGATGAATTGCACAGCGTAGCGGTTGTGAACCACTACTCCGTTCATGAATGAAAAACATCCAATATTCAGGTCGCTCTGACACACCTGCAAAGAGCGTATTCACACGCGCAGCATGATCATGTGGATTTTGAAGTGCAAGCTTACAGAGTTTATGAAAGATACTTTTTAAATATAAGGCGATCTGATCAATCAGTTCTAATGCCAATTGATCCATACTTTCAAAGTGGCGGTAAAAGGTGGCAGGTACTAATCCTACTTCACGTGTGACCTCACGTAGGCTTAAAGTGCTAAAGGCGCGGCCTTGGGCGGTAAAATTGAGCACCGCATTGAGGAGCGCCTGACGGGTCTGTTGTTTTTGCTCTGCACGAATGGACATCATGCAAACTCTAAGCAGGTAGGGGGTTGTAGTTTAACAAAAAAATCATAAAAATGATGACTGCATTAGGTGCAAGCTCAGTTTTCAGATACCCGCAGGCGATTTCCAAATTTTTAATCTGTTATACTGTGCACTGTAAAAACACTACTCAGGACAGCTTTTATGCGTATCGACCAACGAGCACTAGATCAATTACGTGACGTTAAAATTACCCGCAACTATACCCGTTATGCGGAAGGTTCAGTATTGGTTGAGTTTGGTCATACGAAAGTGTTGTGTACAGCGAGTATTGAAAACTCAGTACCACGTTTCTTAAAAGGTCAGGGTCAAGGTTGGGTAACCGCTGAATACGGTATGTTGCCACGTTCAACACATACCCGTAGCGATCGTGAAGCAGCACGTGGTAAACAAAGTGGCCGTACGCAAGAAATTCAACGTCTTATTGGTCGTAGCTTACGTGCTATGGTGGACTTGAAAAAATTGGGTGAGCACACGATTACAATTGATTGTGATGTTATTCAAGCCGATGGTGGTACACGTACCGCTTCAATTACTGGTGCTGCAGTGGCACTCATTGATGCGATGAATGTATTGCTTGAGAAAAAGCGCATTAAGAAAGACCCATTAAAAGGTCTTGTTGCAGCAGTATCTGTAGGCATGTACCAAGACGAAGTTTTGCTTGATCTTTGCTATGAAGAAGATTCAAACTGCCAAACAGATTTAAACGTGGTGATGACACAAGCAGGTGAATTCATTGAAATTCAAGGCACTGCTGAAGACAAACCCTTCACGCGTGCACAGTCAAATGCCATGTTAGATATGGCAGAAAAAGGCATTCAAGAATTAGTGAAAAAACAGCAAGCAGCATTAGGCTGGTAAGTTGTTGCTTTAAAAACGCACCGTATGGTGCGTTTTTTTATGTTTATATAATGGAGCACGCGCATTTTTTTGAATTCAAAGCTGCTCAGTGCCAGTATCGTCAAATTTAAACTACAGCATTCGTTATTTAGGATGGCTGTTCAGCATAAATAGTGCAGAAAAATAAAAAAATGGTGAAAAAATAATCAAAAAACCCAAAAAATAAAAAAAAGGGTGCTTCGCACCCTCTCTCAGATCTACAGCTTAAGCAGCATGAAAACGCATCGATAAATCGATGGCTTTAACATCCTTGGTTAATACACCCATAGAAATATAATCGACACCTGAAGTAGCCACTTCACGTAAATTGGCAATGGTAATATTGCCTGATGCTTCAAGCTTGCAACGTCCTGCCACATGTTTTACCGCATCGATCATTTGCTGCTGGCTAAAATTATCTAGCATTACAATATCAGCTTTTGCTTCAATGGCTTGGTTAAGTTCATCCCACGTTTCAACCTCAACTTCTACAGGTTTACCGGGTGCAATCAGATGTGCTTTAGCAATCGCTTGTTGAATGCCGCCTGCTGCCATAATATGATTTTCTTTAATTAAGAATGCATCAAATAAACCTAAACGATGGTTCTTTCCACCCCCCACGCTGACCGCATATTTTTGCGCGATTCGCAAGCCTGGTAAGGTTTTACGTGTATCAAGCAGTTGAGTATTTAAGCCTTCCAACTGTTGCACATAAGCTGCGGTTTTAGTTGCAACGGCAGATAAGGTTTGTACAAAGTTCAGTGCAGGACGCTCGACCGTAAGTAAACTGCGTGCAGGGCCTGCTAAAGTCAAAAAGGCCTCATCTGCTGCCACACGATCACCATCATGTTTCAGCCAAGTCACCACGATTGAAGCATCATAAGCAGCAATCAGTGCATTGACCCAAGGTTGGCCGGCAAGCACCATCTCTTCACGACTAATAATAGTAGCTGTTGCTTGCTCATCTTCAGGGGTGAGTAGGGCAGTAATATCTCCCTCACCAATATCTTCTTGTAATGCTTGTTGAATATTCAATTGAATCGAATGTTGCAGGAGCGATTGAGAGATGCTCATATGAAGTTCCGTCTCTTATAACGTCTATCAAAAATTGCGGCTTATATTAGCATTCTTGCTCTAGAGTGAGCGATTTTTTGTACAATTTATTCCCATGATTTGTGCTGCATTTTTTTCGCTTTTCAGATTAAACTCAGCGCATGCCCAAGCCCAGCACGAATAAGGACTTATATTTATGTCAGCAGGCAGCACGTTTTATATTCGCAACGGTGATTTGCAGGGTGCTCGACAAGTACCTTCACCTAATTATAATCAGCGGCCCGAACACGCTGAGATTCAGCTGATTGTGATTCATAACATTAGCTTACCGCCATCACAGTTTGGAGGGGGCTATATCGAACAGTTTTTTCAAAACCAATTAGATTGGTCCGCACACCCTTATTTTCAGACCATTGAAGGCATGCAAGTGTCTGCTCATGTGGTGATTTTACGGACCGGTGAAGTCATTCAATGTGTCAATTTTAACGATCGTGCATGGCATGCAGGTCGCTCAAGTTATTTGGCCAAGCCAGAGTGCAATGATTACTCAGTTGGCATTGAGCTAGAAGGCTGTGATGATCAAGCCTTTGAGCCAGCACAGTATCAGTCCCTCGTAGAAGTGGTTGCAGCGTTACAACAGGCCTATCCAAAAATTGGTCCACATATCGCAGGCCACTCCGATATTGCACCACAGCGTAAGACCGATCCTGGGCCATATTTTGATTGGGTCAAGTTTAGAGCAATGTTATATGCTGCCTCTGCCACTTAATTTAGCGGGCATAACCGAATTTAACCATGAAACTTATTTTAAACTTTCATTACAATAACGCTTAAATTTTTAACTAGGTGGTTCCGATGGCGCTGTGGCGATCGACCTTTATTGTGAGTGCAATGACCATGGTGTCGCGGGTATTGGGTTTAGTCCGTGACGTGGTGTTATTAAATGTATTTGGTGCCGGCAAAGACTTTGACACCTTTGTCGTGGCATTTCGTATCCCTAACTTTTTTAGGCGTTTATTTGCTGAGGGAGCATTCTCGCAAGCCTTTATTCCAGTTTTAACTGAATACAAAACTACACGAACCCATGCTGAAGTCCAAATTCTGATTAGCCGTGTGTTTGGTTGTTTAGCATCGGTCATGAGTATGCTGACCTTATTGGCAATGGTGGCTGCCCCTGCGGTGATGTATGTGTATGCGCCCGGCTTCCATGATGACCCAGAAAAGTTTGCCTTAGCGACTGAGATGTTTAGGCTCACCATTCCCTATCTATTCTTTATGTCATTAACGGCATTCGCCAGCAGTATCCTCAACAGTTATGGTTCATTTAGTACGCCTGCCTTTGCACCAGTATTGTTAAATGTCGCTATGATTGCTGGGGCATTGTGGTTAACACCCTATATGGCGACGCCTATTATGGCTTTAGGGTGGGCAGTCATTGCGGCAGGTATATTGCAATTAGCCTTACAAATTCCTGAATTATGGCGTAAAAAGCTTTTAATTCCGCCTAAAATTGATTTTAAGCATGAAGGGGTTGAGCGCATTTTAAAGTTGATGCTGCCTGCATTGTTTGGGGTTTCTGTGACCCAAATTAACTTGCTCCTGAACACCATTTGGGCCTCATTTATGCAAGATGGTTCAGTGTCATGGTTATATAGTGCTGAACGTATGACTGAGCTGCCTTTGGGTTTAATTGGTGTCGCGATTGGTACCGTGATTCTACCGGCATTATCGGCCCGCCATGCAGAGCAAGATCAAGCGAAATTCCGGAAGATGATGGATTGGGGAGCTAAAATTATTGTGCTTGCGGGTGTACCTGCCAGTATCGCGCTGTTTATGCTCTCAACCCCGATTATTCAAACGCTGTTCCAACGTGGTCAATTTAGCCTGGCAGATACCCAAATGACCGCATTGGCACTGCAATGTATGAGTGCTGGTGTATTGTCATTTATGCTGATTAAGGTGTTCGCACCGGGCTTTTATGCGCAGCAAGACACCAAAACCCCTGTACGTATTGGTTTGGTGGCTGTGGCAACCAATGCAATTTTAAACGTACTGTTTATTGGTGTATTTAAATATATGCAATGGGATGCTGAGCATATGGCCTTGGCCTTAGCCTCATCAGGTGCGGCATTGGTGAATGCCGGTCTGCTGTATTTTTATTTACATAAACGCAATATCTTCCGTTTTGGTGGGCATTGGAAAAAATTACTATTGCAATTTGTGGTGGCCAATATCTGCATGATTGCAGCCTTGGCCTACGCCTTAACTTGGTATGACTTAAATGCATCGGAATGGATGCGTATTATTCAACTCTTGGTATTATGTGTTGTGGGTGCAGCAGCTTATGCAGTGGGCTTAGTGGCGATGGGCTTGCGTCCACGTCATTTACGCCCTTAAGAGCAGTATAAAAAAAGACCGCCTATGCGGTCTTTTTTTATGGCTTATTTTTCAATGGCCAACAGTTCAATATCAAATATTAAGGTGCTGTTCGGTGGAATAGCATCACCTGAGCCTAACTCAGCATAGGCCAGTGGTGCAGGAATAAAGAAACGGTATTTACTGCCTACGGTCATTAATTGAAGACCTTCAGTCCAGCCCGGAATCACTTGGTCGAGTGGGAACTTTGCTGGTTGTTGACGTGCAATCGAGCTATCAAAAACAGTTTGGTCGAGCAAACGCCCTTCATAATGTACGCTGACCACAGAGTTAGCCTTGGGCTTTTTACCCTTAGCTTTGTTCAGGACTTGATACTGTAAACCTGATTTAGTGACCTGAACGCCTGTGGCTTGTGCATTTTTCGCTAAAAATGCTTGTCCTTGTTTGGCATTGTCTTCCGCAAGTTTTTGGAATTCAACAAAGGCTTTATGTTCGCTGTTTTGACGATATTCAGTGAGGGCAATGGCCATCTCTTCAGGACTTAAGCTCGCGGCTTTGCCTGCAAGTGCCGTTTTAAAACCATGAATAAAGGCATCAATATTCATCTGCTCAAACACGTCCGCATTGGTGGCTGCCATGTTGTAGCCAATACTATATGCAAATCTCTGATCTAAATTACTTTTTGGGTTGACGTCTTGAGCGTGGCTAAATGTAGTGCCTAAACAAGCCATCAGGATGATAATCTTTTTCATATTTTATTCTCAGTGATGCGATATAAAAATGAATAAGGAGAGCAACTGCTCTCCTTATGCGGTGTGATGGCTTATTTCACTTCAAGCAGTTCAACATCAAAGATTAAAGTACTGTTTGGTGGGATCATGCCAGATGCACCTTTTTCACCATAAGCCAAATGACTTGGAATATAGAGTTTAGCTTTACCGCCTTCTTTCATCAGTTGTAGACCTTCCGTCCAACCTGCGATCACGGCATTAAGCGGGAATTCAAGCGGCTCACCACGTTCAATCGAGCTATCGAATACAGTACCGTCAGTTAATGTACCGGTGTAATGTACTTTAACGATCGATGTTGCGGTTGGGGTTTTACCTGTACCTTCTTTTTCAACAGTGTACTGTAGACCTGAAGCTGTGGTGATTACGCCAGCTTTTTTGCCATTTTCCACCATGAAGTCATCACTTGTAGTTTTAGCTTTAGCTGCTTCTAGTCTTTGCTTTTCTTCCATTTCTTTGGTGAATTGCTCATACGCTTGTTGCAGTTCTGGCTCTGAATAGCCTGGTGCAATCCCTGCACGACCTTCGCGAATACCTGTAATGAAACCGTTTACATCTAACTCAGGTGGTGTTTGGGTCGCAATTTCATAGCCCAATGCATAACTGATTTTTGAAATCGGCGGTGCATCTTTAGCTGCTTTAGAAACAACCGGCGCAGCATTATGCTTCGTTGCATAATAAACAGGTACAAGAGCAGCACCGCCTAGAAGCACTGCAACAGCGATGGGTAAGGCTTTACTCATAATATTTCTCAAGAAAGGTGGAACAGCTGCTGATTTAGACCGACAGCTTTACAAGGTAAACTTTGCAGAGTCTACTGATTTAATATGGGTTTAAATATATGCTGATCAAACAAAATAAGCTAGAAAATCATGCACTTTAAACACATTTATTATACAAAGGTAATTGATATCAAAGACATTATAGTTTGAGTGAAGCATTAAGTTTTAACAGCAGATAGGTGCTTATTCGCAGGATTCTGGGTCGGCTGTACGTTTAAAGTCGCAATCATCAGCATGATCATCGACCATACCTACAGCTTGCATAAAGGCATAGCAGGTGGTGGGGCCTACAAAGCGAAAACCATTGCGTTTTAGCGCTTGAGACATTTTGGTACTGGCAACCGTATAGGCGGGCAGTTTTTGAATATCAGGCACAGCATTGCGCTGTGGTTGTTGATCTACAAATTGCCACAACCATTCCACCATGGGAAAGCCTTTATACTTGAGTGCTTGCCATGCAATTGCATTATCACGAATGGCACTTAACTTACCTAAGTGGCGAATCAGACCGTGATCTTGCAACTTATTGTGGAGTTCTTGATCAGAAATTTGTGCAATATGTGCAATGGGATACTGGAAAAAATGCTGTCGATAGGAGCGGCGTTTTTTTAATACTGTGAGCCAAGATAAACCTGCCTGTTGCCCTTCTAAACAGAGCATTTCGAACAGAAGGTTTTCCTCATAGATTGGGTGACCCCATTCTAAATCATGGTAATCACGATACAAAGGATGGTCGGAGCACCAAGAACAACGTTGTGCCATGTTTATGCTCCCCCATATTGTATGAATTAAAGTTTAAATTCGACCCATTGGTCTACAGTATTGTCCCAAAACCAAAGCTCAGCTTGGTCTAAATCACTAAAGTTAAGCCAAAAGTCTTTACCAGATTTATCCGCAAAACCAGTGCTAATTTGTAAGGCTTCGTCAGTAATTTCCATTACCCAACCTTGATAGCTTTGTCCTGCAACGACAATTTTTTGTTGATTGCCTGATTCAGCAAATTCTACCAGACGATTAACCAACGCTTCAGACATGAAAAATTCCTATAGTGAACGTAAATATGGATAGGGATTGACTGCACCACGCCCTTTTCCTTGCAAATACAGCCCATAGTGCAAATGGGGACGCGTATGTCGGGCATTACCGCTATTGCCCACATAGCCAATCACTTGACCTTGTTGTACCGCATTGCCTATTTTTAAATGAGCGGCATAGCCATCTAAATGGGCATAATAGTGCCAACTGTTGCTTGGACCACGGATCCAAATCACTTTACCACCCAATGCAGTATCGCGTAAGTCAGTGATAATGCCATGCGTAACACTATAAATCTTCGTGCCACGGGGTGCAAAAATATCAATACCTTCATGTTGGCGTCCCTGACCTCGGGATGCCCCCCAAGTATCTTGTAGTTGCTGCCGTTTCACTCCATGGACTGGCATTGGCAAAGGGGTATTCAGTGGAAGATGCGCAAGATCAAGGGAGGTGAATGGACGCTGAGTAGATGAAGAGGGCGAGTGACAGCCTGCCACTAGGCTCAGGATCAGCGCCATCCATAAAATGTTTTTCTGCATGCTGAAGTCAAAATCTTTTTCATCAGCATGCAGAAAAAGGACTTAGGCTTCAACCACTGAAATTAATTTTTTCATTGCTGTGGGTAAACCTAAAGCACTTGCCTGACTTGGACTATGCCATTGCCCTTCAAGCTCAATGGCTAAATGCTCTTGTTGGTCATGACTGACCTCAAAACAAAGAGCTTCCAGCTCCCAAGTGAAATGGGTAAAGCTGTGGCTAATCTGCGCACGTTGACTGACCTTTTTTAAATCTAAACGCTGACACAGCGCTTGAACTTCTTCATGTGTTTCTACAATCGGTAGACACCACAATCCTCCCCATAGGCCGCTATTGGGGCGTTGTTGCCAGAGCCAATCATGGCCCTGACGAATCAGGAGCACTTGGGCTTGGCGGACAGGCACCGCTTTTTTGGGTTTCTTAAAGGGAAGTTCTAACTGTAAGCCCTGTTGGTAGGCTTTACAGTGTTGTTGCATTGGGCAATATAAACATAACGGCTTTTTAGGCGTACAAATGGTCGCACCTAAATCCATAATCGCTTGGGTATAGTCATGGTTACGTTGCTGTGGGCATAGCGCAGTGGCAATATCCCAAAGTGCACGTTCATGCACAGGCTTACTCAAGTCATCTTCAATGGCAAGGAAGCGTGCCAGTACACGTTTCACGTTGCCATCCATAATCACGCCATATTGGCGCAGCCCCAAAGACATTAATGCACCAGCAGTCGAACGACCAATACCAGGCAAGGCCATCCATTGCTCTAAAGTGGCAGGAAAATGTCCTTGTGCGGCCACTATAGCGGCTGCTTTATGTAGATTACGTGCCCGTGCATAGTAACCAAGTCCTGCCCAATAAGGGGCAACCTCATCCCAACTGGCACGTCCTAAATCTTCAACCCGTGGAAAGCGTTCAATAAAACGCTCAAAATATTGCAGTACGGTTTTGACTTGGGTCTGTTGTAGCATGATTTCCGATACCCACACTTTGTAGGGATCATCTGCCACTTGCCAAGGTAAATCATGGCGTCCGTGCACATCAAACCAATCCAATAAAGCATCAGAAAAAGAAAATGTTTGCATACAGGCTCAAGCAAAAAATGGGCAGCTTAGTATAGCGGATAAAAAAAGATGATGCCTGTGCATCATCTTTTCTTCAATTGAGAAGCAAGTTTTAGATCTTGCCTTGCATGCCCCAACGTTCATCGAGATTAAGGGCTTGGCCGGCATAGCGTGGAATAATATGTACGTGTAAATGTTCAGCTTTTTCGGTGAAGACCGCACCGTCATTAAAGCCCACGTGGAATCCTGCTGGTTGATGGCGCAGCACCAACTCATTGCGTGCTAATTCTAATAACGACATTAAGCTTTTACGTTCTTTGTCAGTCACTTCAAAGAAGGAGGAGACATGACGTAAAGGGATAATCACGCAGTGACCTTTAGACAATGGTTTAGATTCTGGCAACACCACACCGAAATCATTTTTTGCGATGACGTCATATTCATCGAAGTCGCAGTACGAACAGTTGAGTTCAGTCATTTTTTGCCCCTGTTAACGTTATAGTGTTGGAGATAGATCGAAACGACGGCCCAAGAGCGCATACATGGCTGCAAGGCCTTGGCGTTCAGCCTCCGGGTGATAACCCAAATCAACCGCATTGGCTTTAGCGCGTTCATCTGCTTGCGGATTACTAAAGCCATGTTTAGCATCTTCAAAAACAATCACTTCATGCTCGACTTGAGCGGCATGCATTTCTGCTTTAAAACTTGCAACATCATCAAGACTCACCATGCTATCGAGCTCGCCATGCAACACTAAAACTTCGGCATGGACTTGACCTGTTTGCGCTGGGGTTTGCGTGCCAAGCGCGGCATGGAAGGTGACCACTGCATCAAGTGGGGCACCTGAGCGGGCTAAATCGAGTGCGACTTTACCGCCATAACAAAATCCAATTGCAGCCAAGTGTTCGGCATTGACTTCTGCTTGCTCAGCTAAGGTGTTTAAGGCCGCTGTGGCACGGTCCACAATGGTATTGGGTGCTTCGAAGGTTGCAGTCATCCATTCATTGGCTTGGGCTGCTGTTTCAGTTGATTTTTTCTCACCATACATATCAATGGCTAAGGCTGCATATCCATGTTGGGCCAATTCACGTGCACGTTGTTCGGTATACGCATTACGTCCCCACCATTCAGGGGCAACCAAAACACCGGGTACTCCCTCAGCGTGTTCAGGCGCAGCAAAATAGCCAATCATGCGACAGCCATCAGCAGCGGTATATTCGATTTCACGTGTAGTAATGTTAAGCGCCATAGATGCATCCTTATTTTTAATCATAAATATCAAGTTTCTTTTAGTTGTACATCATTCATGAAAAAAAAAGAAGGAGAGGACTCCTTCTTTTCTGGCGAATGTGCCTATTTTCTACCACGCGTTAGCGCACCGATTAAGAATAAAATGACTGCAACAACCAGTAAAATAATGGCAAAGTCTTTAGATAAGCCGGCTACACCACCAAAGCCCAACAGACTGGCAAGCAATGCAATTACTGCAAAAATAATGGCCCAACGAAACATGTCGATTCTCCTTATTGTTGTTGTCCTGCTCCTCGTTTTAAGTATAGACAGAGTTTATTTTTCAAATGTGTAAATTGTGTACACTCAGCCGTTTGCTCAGCGCTGACTGAGGAGACGCAGTCTTAGCTTGAAACACTGTTATAATCTTATTTTTAATGCTGTAGTGAATCTTTAACGATGACTGTCGAATTACGTCCAGACTTTTGGAAAAACTATACCTTAGAACAGCTCAATGCTGCCGAATGGGAAGCATTATGTGACGGCTGTGGTTTGTGCTGTTTGATTAAACTTGAAGATGATGAAACCAATGAGGTGGCCTACACGAAGGTGGCCTGTAAGCTGTTGGATTGCCAAACTGCCAGTTGTAGTGACTATCCGCATCGTTTAGAGCATGTGCCCGACTGTATTCAACTGACACCAGAAAAGTTAGAACAGATTCATTGGTTGCCAGGAAGCTGCGCCTATCGTCGCCGTGCAGAAGGCAAGAGTTTACCGGCTTGGCATTATCTTAATACCGGCTCACGGGATAATATTATTAAGGCGCGTAAATCTGCTGCAGGGCGGGTGATTTCAGAAGAACAAGTCGACCCTGAGGAGATCGAAGACTATATCGTACGTTGGGTACGTTAAGCCGTTTGACCGAGCAGTTGACAGACCGATGCCGCTGGCATTGGACGATAAAAATAGAAGCCCTGACCTAAAGCACACTCACACGCTTTTAAGGTGCTGACATGTTCAAGCTGCTCAATGCCTTCGGCCAAAATACTCAGATGCATCGTTGGGCCTAACTGACAGATCGCTTTGACAATGGCCATAATGGAAAGATCATTATGCATTTGTTCAACGAAGGTTCGGTCAATTTTCAAAATATCGACCGGGTAATCTTTGAGCCGTGTTAAAGATGAATGACCTGTACCAAAATCATCGAGCGCAATGCGAATTCCCATTTCTTTTAAGCACTTGAGCGCGCGTAATACATATGGCGCGCCGCGTTCTGCAAGGCTTTGCTCGGTAATCTCAATTTCAATTAAGTGATGTGGAATCTGATACTGCATTAAGCGTTCTAACAGGGTTTCCGCGTAGTTATCACGTAAAAATTCAACCGGTGCAGCATTAATTGAAATAGGTTGTACATCAATACCTTGTTCAATCCATGCTGCTAAATCTTGGAAGATTTTATGCTGCATTGACTCACTGATGCGTGTCGCCAACTCGTAATCACGAAAGGCTTCACTGATTGATGCAGGAAATTGAATCTGCCCTTGAGGGGTGCGCCAACGTAACAACGCTTCAAAACCAATGACTTTTTGCGTAATCAGGTTAATTTTAGGTTGATAGTACGGCACTAAGGCATCACGACGAATCAAATCGCGGGCAAGATTCAGCTCTTGTACGGTATGTTCAAGGGTATCCAGCATCTGTTGATTAAACATCAGCACGCCACCATGACCATTGTGTTTCAACTCACTTAATGCAGTATCGGCACAGCGAATGAGATGAGCGCTTTCTGTCGCATGTGTCGGGTAGATGGCACAGCCAATACTCATGCCACTGTTAATATACTGTCCGGCATAGCGAATCGGGGCTTCGAGTTGTTTTAATGCCAATTCGGCATAGTGAATCAGCTCATGTTCCGCTTGAAGCTGTGGCAGTACAATGGCAAATTCATCATTGCCAAAGCGGGACATTAAAATCGGTTCAGCAAAGCATTTACGTAGCCGTTCAGCAAAGACGCGCAGGAGATGATCGCCGGCCAAATGCCCTAAAGTGTCATTCAAATGCTTAAAGTAATCGACATCTAAGATGAGTAGACCCACATTGCTTTGTGTGATTTCAGCTTGGCTAATGGTTTTTTCAAGGAGCTGATTAAAGGCTTTTCGATTATACAGTTGAGTCAGATCATCAATCGAGTTGACGTATTCAAGATGCTGTTCAATCAGAATCTGCTGACTGACGTCACGAGAGACACATAAAATTTGCTTGATATGATGTTGTCGGCTACTCACAGGGGTGAGTACGTTGTCCCAATGCTTGGTTAAGTGGCCATTTTGAGAGGTACTGGTAAAGCGAGACACTTGGCCTTGATTGGCCTGTGCTAGCGCTCTTTGCCCTGCGATACGTTCTTCATCGCTGAGTAAATCGAGCCAAGAAAAACCCAACAGGTGTTCTTTGGGAATACATAAACAGCCACGACCAAAATCATTAATGTAAATTAATTTGCCTTCGGGAGAGAGCACTTTAATGCAGTCATGGCTGGCATTGAGAATATTTTTTTGTCTGCAGAGTTGTTCTTGGAGTTGTTGTTGATCTTGGATTTGCTCATGAATATCTTGGCAACTAAACAGCCATTCAAAGCTAGAACGTGGTTGATAATGCACCGAGATTTTAAACCAATAATACTGATGCTCTGCATTTCTTAAGCGACAAGTCTGTTCAAAGCTATGCGGATGTTGCTGGGCAGCATGCCAGGCATCTAAAAGTGACTGATGGTCTTCAGGGTGAATAAAATCTAGACAAGTCTCGGGTGGCAAAATGTTTAAGTCTAAATTGACATAATGACACAGGGCTTGGTTAAAAATATGCTGCTTTTGAGGTGTAATGACCCAAATCAACTGTGGCAGTTGATTGATGAGCTCAAGCGCACAAGGACGCTGAGCGGGCATAATCGGCAGTCTTTTGGCAAGCTTATGAGCGAAATCCTGCGCGATAGTCGCTATGCGATTATTTTTTAACAAGGATTTCATTATTTTAAGAGCTTCACAAAAAATGAGGAAAAGTAATAGTGTGAACGTGGTCACATCCTGAGTATAGCAATAAAAAATTAAATGCTAAATATTAGGAAGTTACTTTTTTAGCTTAAAGAAACAAAAAACAACGTTTAAGTTTGAATCGAAAATAAACTCTTTAGTTACAGTAAATAATCCATAAAGATGTGCTTTATAGCGCAATATTTTTCGATGCAGAAAAAGAATCGTAGTAGACTTTCAAATAAAGCTTACTACAAAAAATGGTTATGTCAGACAACTTAGTTCCTCTACCTGAACGCTTACGCCCACGTGATTTATCCCAAATTTTAGGGCAAGCACATTTACTCGGCGAGCAGGCGCCACTGCGTCAAATGATTGACCAAGGTCATCTACCTTCGATTATCTTTTGGGGACCACCAGGGGTGGGTAAAACCACCATTGCTTTACTGTTGGCACAAGCGGTAGATCGTCCCTTTATTAGCCTGTCGGCCTTAAATACAGGGGTCAAAGAGTTACGTGAGGTCATTGCCGAAAGTGGCGATCTGTTGCCGCCGGTGGTGTTTATTGACGAAATTCATCGTTTTAATAAGTCTCAGCAAGACGCACTGTTGGGTGCAGTGGAAAAAGGTAAAATCACTTTAATTGGCGCCACCACTGAAAATCCATCATTTGAAGTAAACAATGCGCTGTTGTCACGCTGTCAGGTCTATCGTTTGAATGGTCTAGATGCATCGGCTATTGAAGCTTTGGTCCGTCATGCTGTGGCACAGGATAGTTTTTTAAAACAGCGTCATATTCAGATTGCTGAACTTGAAGCCCTCATTCAATTTGCAGCAGGGGATGCACGTAAAGCACTGAACTTACTCGATCTGATTGCCAGCACCTTTGAACCTGAAATTGAAAATATTCTTGATAATGCGGTGGTGATTCGGGTAGCACAGCAAAGTGTGGCGCGCTATGACAAAGCGGGGGAGCAACATTATGATCTTGCTTCAGCCCTGATCAAGTCGATTCGGGGCAGTGATCCTGATGCGGCCTTGTATTGGCTTGCACGGATGTTAAAAGGTGGCGAAGATCCTGTATTTATTGCACGTCGTTTATTGATTTCAGCATCGGAAGATATTGGCAATTCTAACCCCAATGCATTGTTACTCGCGGGCGAATGTTTCCGCTCAGTGCAAGCCATTGGTATGCCTGAGGCGCGTATTATTTTAGGTCAATGCGCCGTGTATTTAGCCACCAGTGCCAAAAGTAATAGCACTTATTTAGCGATTAATCGTGCAATGGAACTGGCTGAATCGACAGCGCACTTGTCTGTGCCCTTACATCTACGCAATGCACCAACTCAACTGATGCAGGATGAGGGCTATGGCGTCAATTATTTATATCCACATGACTATCCTGAACACTTTGTCACACAGGATTATTTGCCACCTGAACTAAAAGGGACTAAGTTATATCAATCGGCACGCAATAAGCGCGAAGTCGAGGCTGAGCGTTTACAGCAGCGCCGTTGGATGCAGGAGCAACAACAGCAATAACAACAATAGGAATAAGAATAAGGATGTTAAAACCCAACAATGCTATGGCGGTGTGGACATGGTTCACTCGGCTCACGTTTTGGGTGGTAATTGGTGTGGCGTTGATGGTGTTATATGCCAAGTATGTCGGTTACCAACCCGGCTCAATTTTTGTGTAACGCATAAAAAAACCGAAGCTTAAGCTTCGGTTTTTTGATGAAACAGACTCAATTAGATGTCTGATAAGTCGATGCCAAGACGTGCAGCAACTTCTTCATACGCTTCAACCACACCGCCTAAGCCTTGACGGAAACGGTCTTTATCCAGTTTTTTCTTGGTTTCTTTATCCCATAGACGGCAGCCATCTGGAGAGAATTCGTCACCAAGAACAATACGGTCATGGAACACACCAAACTCAAGTTTGAAGTCAACCAAGAGCATGTTGCCTTGGTCAAATAATGCTTTAAGCACTTCGTTCACTTGGTAAGTTAATTCTTTCATTTTTTCAAGCTGTTCAGCATTTGCCCAGCCTAATGCAATCGCTTGAGACTCGTTCACCATTGGATCGCCCAATGCATCGTCTTTAAAGAACAATTCGAATGTCGGTGGAGTTAACTCTTTACCTTCTTCAACGCCTAAACGACGGCATAACGAACCTGCAGCATAGTTACGAATAACACATTCAACAGGAATCATATCGAGTTTTTTCACTAGAACTTCTGTTGGTGTCAGCAGCTTTTCAAAGTGCGTTTCGATGCCAGCAGCAGCCAGTTTTTCCATGATGAAGGCATTAAAACGGTTGTTCACCTTACCTTTGCGCGCGAGTTGTTCAATCTTTTCACCATTAAATGCTGATGCATCATCGCGGAAGACTAAGATTAAGTGATCTGCACTGTCTGTTGTGTAAACAGATTTCGCTTTACCAGTATAGAGCAAGGTTTGTTTTAACATGAGGGGAACCTTTTGCAAGAGAAATGCCTAGTACGGCTAGGCTGGCCAATTTTGGTAAATCTGGAATAACAATTCTGCGGCAACCGCAGGGTCGGCAAAACTGTTATCGGCATTGAAAAGCGCAAGGGTATGGTTTGCACCTAATGAAGTGAGGCGAAGTACATAGTCTTTTTGGTCGACTTTGATACTCACTTCATGTAAGCCTTTCGCTTTGGACGTAATGGTATAGTTCAAGCTACTTAAAGTGGCTAAGGTGTAATTCCATACTTCTGTAGTGTCACCATCCACTTTGAGTAATGGATTTTTATTACCATCAACTAAAGGTTCAGGGCGTCCTACAGTGGCATTTTGGACCGGATTCAGCGGGCTGCTTTGCGCTGCTTGAGGTCGAGGAAGGACAAAACGGTTACCACGCTCGTTTTCAAATACAGGTGCATTTTCAAGTGCGAGCGGGTCAACCTTTGGTGCAGGATACAATGGCGTTGCTGGACGTACCATTGAACCTTCAGGATATTGTAATGCATCGAGTGTAGTTGTTTCTTTATAGTCTAAAGAACCATTTTTAATGGCAAATGAACTACAGCCGGCAAGACTGATCGTAGAAAGTGCAATGATAAAACCAAAACGTAATTGCATATTAATTAGCTCTTATGGAATGAGGCCCACTTCAGTCAGTGCTTGGCGAAGTGGAGCACGATATTGTTCTGCAAGTGGTGTTAATGGTAAACGAATGCCCGTTCCCACTAAGCCCATTTCATGAAGTGCCCATTTCACAGGAATTGGATTCGATTCACAAAATAGAATATTGTGAAGATTTGCAACTTTATCATTTAATTGCGCTGCTTCTTGATGCTGACCCGCTAAACCTGCTGCGCAGACTTGGCTCATGGCATGTGGCGCAATGTTGGCAGTCACAGAGATATTGCCGCGTGCACCTTGTTCAATCAGTTGATATGCCGTGGCATCATCACCTGAATAAACCACCATGTCTTTGTCTTTAAGGCGAGCAATTAAAGCTGCACCACGCGCAACATCACCTGTTGCATCCTTAATACCGACAATTTGTGGAATCTCAGCCAAACGAACCACAGTCTCATTATGCATATCGACACCCGTACGACCCGGGACGTTATAGAGAATTTGTGGCAGGTCAACCGCTTCAGCGATCGCTTTGTAATGTTGGTAGAGGCCTTCTTGGGTCGGCTTGTTATAGTATGGCGTTACCAAAAGAGCAGCATCTGCACCAAGTGCTTTCGCTTCTTTGGTCAGTTCAATAGCTTCATGCGTTGAGTTTGCACCAGTACCGGCAATAATAGGAATACGTTTATTGGCCACACGGATAATTTCTTTGATCACCTGTGTGTGTTCTGCCATGCTAAGGGTAGAAGCTTCGCCAGTTGTGCCAACGGCAACAATACTGTTGGTACCTTGCTCGATGTGCCACTCAACGAGCTTTTCAAGACCTTTCCAATCTACGCTGCCATCTTCAAACATCGGGGTGACGATTGCGACAATTGAACCCTGAATGGTCTGTGCTTGCTGAGTCATGTGAAAAAATATCCTATTTGTCCATCCACTTACGGTGAAAAAAACATAAATTTGGATGGATTTGCATTCTGATTTGTAAGTAAATCAACGTGATTTTTTGAACGCGCTGTTTACTGAGCTAAATTATGACTGATGAAACGCATAAGAACAACATACTTTTGCCAAAGTCAGCAAAAGAATCGATTTCATGCCAAGATAAAGTTCATCCGCTTATGACAAGAAGAAAAACTGCTTCATGAGTGTGCATCAACTTAAAGCATGTTAGGGGCAAAAATCTACTCATTTTCGCAGTATTTGTTGCCAAAATTGCATAGAAAAAACCAATCTGCAGCTTAGAAGTGCTGTTTTTATCATCAGTTTGATTCTTAATTAAGACTAAATAGCGATTAAATGATCGATTAAATATATTTATTGTGCTTTCTATGGCTGGCTATTTAAATGATTTTATCTATTTTAGTGATACTTTTTAGCTATTAATTTTTTAACCTTCTCGAATTAAGCGTGCAGAGATTTAATGCAATTCAAACTGAAATACTCAGAATTTGAGGCCAAATTGCCGCGACAGTAATCGCTTTTATGACTAGCTGATCCATAATATAAAAGAATAAATTTCCATTAAATTTTCTATATTTAAGCAAAATATTCAACTTATTGATAGCTCGTCTAGACTTTAGGAGTTAGCCATGATTGGCGCTCATTTTGGGCACTGATTGAAACAAGGGAGTCTCCAATGCAAACTACAGACAACAAACATGCGATTACAACCGTCGCGATTTGTTTCCTTATTGCCGTGATTGAAGGCCTTGATATTCAGGCGGCAGGGATCGCTGCAGCGGGTATTCGCGAATATTTTGGCTTAGATAGTTCACAGTTGGGCGTGTTTTTTAGTGCAGGGATTCTTGGCTTATTGCCAGGTGCACTCGTCGGTGGTCGAATTGCAGATAAAGTCGGTCGTAAGAAGGTCTTGATTTGGTCAGTGGCGATTTTTGCCATCTTTACCTTATGTACAGTATGGGTAAACAGCTTTAATAGCCTCCTTGCGGTACGTTTCTTGGCAGGCGCAGGTTTAGGTGCGGCAATGCCCATTTTAATTACCCTTGCTTCAGAAGCGGTATCACCTGCAAATCGTGGTCGTGCAGTAGGCTTAATGTACTGCGGTATGCCAGTGGGTGCTGCATTATTGTCTTTGATTGCCAGTACAGATTTTGGTGGCAATTGGAAAAATATTTTCTATTTAGGCGGATTATTACCCATTATCGTGATTCCAGTGATGATGTGGTTATTGCCTGAGTCAAAAGAGTATTTGAACGCTAAGGCACAAGCAGCACAGCCAACACAAAATGCTGCTACGCAAGGTGCATTCAAAGATTTATTTAACAAAGAAAACTTACTGCGTACCTTGTTTATTTGGATCAGCTACTTCTTCACCTTGATGGTGGTTTACATCATGTTAAGCTGGTTGCCATCATTATTCCAAGAATTGGGCTTCTCACGCCAAGAAGGCGCAACTGCACAGTTCTGGTTCATGGTGACAGCAACTGTGGGTACCGTGATCTTGGGTGTACTGACGGATCGTTGGAAAAAAGCTTATGTTATTTTGCTGATGTACGGCGGTATTTTGGCAGGTTTATTGGCACTCAATGCTGCAGGTTCATTAACACAAATGTACTTAGCATCGGCATTGGTGGGCGCATTTGTGATTGGCTGTCAGGGTGTGCTATATGCCTTTGGGGGTATTGTTTATCCAACAGCAGTGCGTGCAACGGGTGTAGGTATGGCCTCTGCAGTGGGCCGTGTAGGCGCAATGCTTGGTCCTGCAATTGCAGGTGCATTGTTAACGGCAGGTTTAGGTGCAACGGGCGTTATCTCAGCTGCAATTCCATGTATTATCATTGCAGCAGTGGTGATGTTACTGCTCGTGCGTAAAATGGATCACTAAACAATTCGAATAAATGGCCCGCGTTCTGCGGGCTTTTTTTATGCCCAGATCTACGAGCATAATGCCGTGCAATATGCTAAAAACAAGCATCCTCACCTAAATATAGGCCTGACAGCAGATGCAAAACCAAGCGTTGATTGTGGTAGATGTCCAAAATGGTTTTACCCCAGGGGGGAATTTGGCGGTGGCAGATGCAGACCAAATTATTCCTTTAATTAATCAGTTGGCACAGCAATTTGAGCATGTGGTGCTGACCCAAGATTGGCATCCTGCCAACCATATTTCTTTTGCAGATAATCACACAGGCAAATCAGCTTATAGCACGATTGAGCTTGAGTATGGGACACAGGTGCTATGGCCTGCCCATTGTGTGCAGGGCAGTCATGATGCCAACTTTCATCCAAACCTAAACATTGCGCATGCTGAGCTGATTATTCGTAAAGGCTTAAATCCTCAAATTGACAGTTACTCTGCCTTTCAAGAAGCAGATCGTCGTACGCCAACAGGATTAGCGGGTTATCTCAAAGAGCGTGGTATTGATACCGTCTTTTTAGTGGGAATTGCGACAGATTTTTGCGTGGCATGGAGTGCAGTCGATGCCGCAGCACAAGGTTTTCAGACCTTTGTGATTGAAGATGCTTGTCAGGGGATTGATTTAAATGGATCTTTAGCGCAGGCTTGGCAGCAGATGAAAAGCGCAGGCGTACAGCGCATTCAATCACATCAGCTCAATACATTGCACAGCATATGAGCCACGCTTCAGGACCAGCAACTATGGCTAAGTTTTTAGCATTTTCCCAATTTATTCAAAAAACCTTTGCCTTGTGGGTGGTGTTATTTGCCGGCATTGCCATGTATAGCCCAGAACATTTTATTTGGTTAAAAAGCTATATTACCTGGATGCTAGGCATCATTATGTTTGGTATGGGCATGACCATGACTGTGGCAGATTTTAAAAGTGTGCTCTCCCAACCTAAGGCTGTGGCAGTGGGGGTTGTTGCACAATTTGTAGTGATGCCACTTCTGGCCTTTGCCCTGTGTCAACTGTTTCGTTTACCGGCCGAAATTGCGATTGGGGTGATTTTAGTTGGCTGTTGTCCAGGCGGAACCGCATCAAATGTGATTACCTATATGGCCAAAGGCAATACAGCACTGTCCGTTGCATGCACCTCAGTATCCACATTATTGGCACCGATTCTGACCCCTGCAATTTTCTACCTTTTGGCCAGCCAATGGATTGCAATTGATGCGTGGTCCATGTTGAGTTCAATCTTACAGGTGGTGTTGTTCCCGATAGTGTTGGGCTTAATTGTACGTAGTGTATTCAAACATCGGGTCAATCATTATGTACAGGCGATGCCCTTGATTTCGGTCCTCGCGATTGTGGCGATTGTGGCCGCGATTATTGCAGGCAGCAAAGCGCAAATCTTAGAATCTGGTTTACTGATTTTAGGCGTGGTGATGCTGCATAATGGACTTGGCTATTTGTTTGGCTATTGGGCCGCAAAATGCTGCAATTTGGTTTATCCCGATCGTAAAGCGGTTGCCATTGAAGTGGGGATGCAAAACTCAGGTTTAGGCGTTGCACTTGCTGCAGTACACTTTGCAGCGTCCCCAGTCACCGCAGTGCCAAGTGCAATCTTTAGTTTATGGCATAATATTTCTGGACCAATCTTAGCCAGTTATTGGGCCAACCGTCATCCTGCTGACCAAGAACAATAAAAAAACCTGTGCATGCATTCTGCTCAGGGCAAGGTATGCACAGTCAGGTTTCGCTGCGGATTTAACTCAACTGTCACAATTAGCGCCTAACATCCCTCGCCAATAGCAAACAGCCTGTGTGAACAGCGAGACGAGGGTATGTCACATTTCCAGCATTCATCTGCCACTTATATGAACCGTGAATTATCGCTGTTTGAATTTCATCGTCGTGTTCTCGCACAAGCCCAAGACCCTACAGTGCCGTTATTAGAGCGTTTAAATTTCTTAATGATTTTTTCACGTAATCTAGATGAATTTTTTGAAATTCGAATTGCCGGTTTAATGAAGCAGTTGGATTTGAATGCTATTTCACGCACACCAGATGCATTGCCGACAGAATATGTATTGGCTGAGCTGTCTGAACAGGTGCATCAGGCCGTGAAGCAACAATATGATGTACTCAATCACACCATGTTGCCGCACTTAAGTGCTGAGGGGATTCATTTTCTTCAATATCACGATATTTTAGAGCGGCATAAAGCATGGATTGCTGAATATTTTACACGGCAAATTCAGCCGGTCCTTACCCCCATTAGCCTAGATCCTTCACATCCATTTCCACGCTTGGTCAATAAAAGCCTGAATTTTATTGTCAGTCTTGAAGGCAAGGATGCTTTTGGGCGAGCCATTGAAATGGCCATTGTTCCTGCACCGCGCTCACTGCCGCGTTTGATTGAAGTGCCTGCGCATGCTGCAGGTCAACGTCAAGAACATATCTTCTTAACGGCTATGATTCAGCAGCATATCAGTGATTTATTCCCGGGGATGCAGGCAACAGGCTGTTATGCATTTCGGGTAACGCGTAATGCAGATTTAACTTTATCTGAAGATGTCGACGACCTTGCCGTGGCGTTAAAAGATGAATTGTCATCACGGCGTTTTGGACGTGCTGTACGTTTAGAAATTGAAGATGATTGTCCAAGTCAGATGATCGATTACTTATTAGAGCAGTTTGATTTAGACCAGCAGCAACTGTATAAAATTAATGGTCCTATCAACTTAGCACGACTCATTACCCACTTTGACCGTCCCGAACTTAAATACGCGCCGTTTAGCCCGAGCATTCCCAAAGTACTGCGTCAGCAGCAGTCCATTTTTCAGACTTTAAAACAGCAGGATGTTCTGCTGCATCATCCATTTGATTCGTTCCAGCCAGTCATTTCAATGCTACGTGAAGCCGCAAAAGACCCACATGTCTTGGCCATTAAACAGACCTTATATCGCAGTGGCCCTGATTCGGAAATTGTCCAAGTCCTCGCTGAAGCCGCGCGCAATGGTAAAGAAGTCACGGCCGTCATTGAACTACGTGCACGCTTTGATGAAGAGTCCAATATTATGGTGGCCAATGTGCTGCAAGAAGCAGGTGCAGTGGTGGTATATGGGATTGTCGGTTATAAAACCCATGCCAAAATGATTCTGATTGTGCGCCGTGAGCAAGCACAATTGGTGCGCTATGTGCATTTGGGCACCGGCAACTACCATGCTGGCAATGCCAAAATGTATACCGACTACGGTTTAATGACCACGCAACCAGAGATAGCTGAAGATGTGCATCGCATGTTTCAAGCGCTCACCGGTATGGGAAAAATGGCAAAGCTCAAACATTTGCTGCATGCGCCTTTTACCTTACACAGCGAGTTACTCAAGCTCATTGAAGACGAAATCGCCTTTGCACATGAGGGCAAAGCGGCAAGGATCATCATTAAAGTCAACGCCTTGACTGAACCCCAATTGATTGCAGCGCTGTATCGTGCTTCTCAAGCAGGGGTGAAGATTGATTTGATTATCCGTTCGATCTGCTGTTTGGTGCCGGGTCTAGCGGAGTTGTCGGAACATATTCACGTACGTTCGATTGTAGGCCGCTTTTTAGAACACACTCGCGTGTATTATTTTGAACACGGCGGAGAGCAAAAACTGTTTTGTGCCAGCGCAGATTGGATGGGACGCAATTTGTTTTCACGTGTAGAGACCTGCTTCCCCATTTTAGACCGCAAATTGAAGCGCCAAATTCTAAAACAAGGGCTGTTGAACTATCTGACAGATAATCAAAATGCATGGCAAATGAATTGTGATGCAACATGGCATAAGATCACGCCTGAGCCAGATCATACGGTCTCTCATGCACAGCAACAACTGACCCTAAAAGTCTCATAAAAAAAGCCTCGCAATCGCGAGGCTTTTTCTTCAATTGCCCTTAAGAGGCTTTTGGCTGTTTGCCTTTTAAAATTTCTGTACGCATGGTCTGTGCCAATGCCGCAGTTGGCGTATCCATCCCATTGACAATAAATGCATGACGGGTCAATGCATTACTTGGGTTAGGTAAAGCCACCAATTGGTAATGATCAGCAAGCTTTTTCAGCAGCGGAGTTGGCAGTTGAATGGCACTTTCTTTGGCAATTAAATGCTGAACCAAACGTTCTGCTGCTTGAGTCGCAGACAGATTCATCGAATCTACGGTGCCTGAAAGTGCACTACGGGTTTGGAGTACAAAGCGCTTTTCTTCACGATAGCGTTTATACAGTACTTCAGACAGCAACTGGAACACGGTGCTCACCATCACTAAACATTGCACGGTATTGGTTTTGTCACCAGCAACGGTCAACATCGCGCCATGCTCATCGAACTGCTGCACAATGTGCAAATCAGGGCTGTTTAAACGATAGTGCTGTAAGCACAGATCAATACTTTTGTTTAAGAACAGCTGACACAAATTAAAGTAAGGCACAGAGACACTTGGACTGACGGACTTTAACAATTGTTTTGGATCATAAAAGGCAATGTGTAAGGCCACTGAATTATTGTCTAAAATGACCGGTTGTGAAATACGTGATTTCGGCATTGACTTGGCTTGCGTTTGTACCTGTGCCATGGCCATCGCCGTATTGTGCTTTTCATGTTCTAAGGCTTGGGTCAGCGCTTGCAGCTCATGCTTTAAATGGGCTTCATGATTGACACGCTCAAGGTATTCTTTGCGACTTGGGCGAGCAATTGCACGGTAGATAATCCACAATAGCCCATGTACAAATAACGATGACACAATCGCAAGCCACTGCGTGCGTAGAATCTCACCCATGCTTGGTTGAATCAGAGTAATTTCAATGCTGCCAATTTTCTTTTCATTGAGTAAAGCATCGCGTACGAACACTTCGCCATCACGCGTTTTGGCTAAACCACCGGTTGCCAGCAGTTGACCTTTCGCATCCATCACACGAATAGACGCCACGCTTGGATGGGTGGCATAGCGATTCGCCAGCAATGCCAAAGACACCGTGTTCGCAGGTTCAAGCTCAGTTAAGCTGTCTGTGACCAATTGACTGGTCATCAACTGACCTTGATTGGCACGATTTTCATTGAGCTGATGTGTAGTAGCTAATACCAATAAAAAAGTATGGATCGCGAAACTTACGATCAGTAGGCTAGCAAATAGCCCTTGTCTAGGCGCATTCAACGTAAACTTCCAAGGCAATTCAATTCAATTTCGATTATGATTCTAACAATAGTTGTAGCTCAGACCCGAGTCAATTCATGCGAGAAATCATTCTTATTTCATTTTTAGGGCCAGACCAACCTAATCAGTTTACTCGATTAATGCAGGTGTTGTCCGCACATTCCTTACAAATTCTTGATGTCGGTCAAGCCGTCATTCATAACCAACTCACTTTAGGCATTGTGGTGGCTTCAGAAGACCAAACGGCAACAGCACTTGCTATGAAGGAAATTCTGATTTTAGCACATGACATTGGCTTAACTGTACGCTTTAAACCAATCTCAAATGCACAATACGACCAGTGGGTGAGTGAAGGTGGACGCACACGTTATATCGTGACGGCATTGGCGCCTGAGCTCCAAGCATCGCACTTGCAAGCTGTTACTAAAATTGTTTCAGATCAAGGTTTTAATATTGAAACAGTGACTCGTTTATCTGGTCGTCCTGATTTGATGATTGACGCTGCTGCACCAAAACGTGCCTGTGTTCAATTTGGACTCAGCGGTCAAATGCTCGATGCAGCAGCAATGCGCGCGGCGTGTTTACGCCTATCGGCAGATCTGAATATTGACGTTGCGGTACAAGAAGATACACCGTATCGCCGTAACCGTCGTTTGGTCTGCTTTGACATGGATTCGACCCTGATCGAACAAGAGGTGATTGACGAACTTGCGAAGGAAGCCGGTGTAGGCGAGCAAGTGGCAGAAATTACTGAACGTGCCATGCAAGGTGAGCTCGACTTCCAAGAAAGCTTCCGTGCACGTGTCGCTTTATTAAAAGGCATGGATGCATCGGTACTGGCGAACATTGCAGAGCGTCTGACCATCACCGAAGGGGCAGAACGTTTAATCTCAACTTTAAAATCACTGGGCTACCGTACTGCGATTTTATCGGGTGGTTTCCAATACTTTGCCGAATACCTACAAGCCAAATTAGGTATTGATGAAGTCCATGCCAATATCTTAGATATTCAAGATGGTGTAGTGACCGGTGAAGTCAAAGGCCATATTGTCGACGGTGCACGTAAGGCGTATTTACTCGGTGAAATTGCACAGCAAATGGGGATTTCATTAGAGCAAGCCATTGCTGTGGGTGATGGTGCCAATGATTTACCGATGTTGTCGATTGCAGGACTCGGTGTCGCATTCCGTGCCAAGCCTTTGGTCCGCCAAAATGCCAATCAAGCCATTTCAAGTGTTGGTTTAGATGGCGTATTGTACCTACTTGGTGTACACGATAAAGATTTGAATCGTGCTTAAACCAAGCGTAATTCGAGGAAAACGCAGCCTTTAGGCTGCGTTTTTTATTGCACTGATCAAGTGATTGGGTCGCGTCAGGCCATGCATCATTGCGACAAAATGTGTCGTTTGGAAGCATTTGCCACATATTTTTGTCATTAAAACTCGCCATAATAGGGCAACAATAGACCGCTAAGTGTCTATGGATTGGAATTAAATTGACTAGGAGGTAGGAATGACGTTTATCATTTTTTGTCTCATTCTAGCGACGTTGTGGTGGCTGATCTTTTCACCGTATCGACGTTATGGGCTGTTTTTTGCAGCTGGCATGGGGTTTTGGATCATCATTGAAGTACTCAGAATAAGTATGCAAGCATTGTTTGAGGTCTCTGTATGGACAGGTTATCTCATGAGTGTGTTCTTATTATTATTGGGGTTTGTGGCGTTATTATATCGAGAAGATCGCAAGGTACAAAAACGCAGCGCACCGCCGTTATGTATTGAGCATACGCCAGTCTATGGGGAACAAACCTTATGTATGCCCAATAAACGTTTTAGCCGGTTAAAATTTTTTCGTCACTAACCCACACAAGCATTCGGCTTGAAGAGCAGCTGTGCTAGGATGGATCAACTTATAATCAATAAAATAGGCTGTGCATAATGAAATTTCCACCACTTCCTGTCGTTAAACTTCCTTTCGTTGACGTGAGTACCGATCCACTCGATTTACTGGTGAGTGCCTTAGTACTGCGCATGAAACAGATGGCACGTCGTCAGCCGAAATTCATTGAGTTGATCCAAGACCGTCAATTCCGTTTAGAAATCGGTACTCAAAATGGGATGGCGCGTCAAATTGTGGTCAATCATGGGGAAATTTCTACAGTATCCGGCAACACTCAAGCAGCTGATTTTGTCTTGCAGTTTGAGACCAGTGAGCAAGCAATTAAAACGCTCCTCAAAGGCGATAGTTCAGCCATTATGGCTGGCGTGCAAAACGGTTCGATTAAAATGGAAGGCGATTTTAGCTTATTGGTTTGGCTGAACCGCACCGCACAATTGGTGGTGCCTAAAGATGTCAGAACTAAGATTAAACAAGCGCGTCGCTTAGTGCGTGAGAAATTGGGTAAATAAAAGCCAAAAAAGCTCTCATTTGAGAGCTTTTTTTATTCAATTTCTAAATTAAAAGTCACTGGTCCATCATTGACCAAATGTACTTTCATATCGGCGGCAAAAATACCCGTTTGTACATTTGAAAATTGCGATTTTGCATAATCCACCAAGGCTTCGTACAGTACTTTGGCTTCGCTTGGTGGCATGGCAGGGCCAAAATCAGGACGTAAGCCTTTTTGAGTCTGCGCCATTAACGTAAACTGGGAAACCAGCAACAAACCACCGCCCGCTTGGCTGACATTCCAGCCCATTTTGCCTTGTTCATCATCAAAAAAACGATACTTTAAAATTTTATCAATCAGCTTTTTGCCTTTGTCTAAATTGTCGTCTTTACCTAAGCCTAAAAACACCAAAATCCCATGCTCAATCTGTCCGGTGACCTCACCGTCAACCACCACTTTTGCTTCTAAAACCCGTTGTAAGAGTGCGCGCATAATTTAACCAAAATCATATACTTCTAACATTGAGCACCATTGTAGCAAAAGCAGATAATAGACCGTAATGATAAAAAAATGATTAGCCTCTAAATCTTTGATTAGGAGATTTTTTTGTACTTGTTTAGTTCAATTTAATAAAACGATGGGGCTAATAAAAATTATCATTTTTACCTCTAACCCAAAATTTAGTACCTTACACCGTGCAGGAAAGGTATTTATTGAGAGATGACATTCATGTTTAAGCGTTCTTTGCTCGTAGCTATGCTTGCAGCAGTCACTGCTGGTACACAAGCTGCGCCATTAACTAAAGACAATGGCGCACCGGTTGGCGACAACCAAAACTCAATCACTGCAGGTCCTAACGGTTCTGTGTTACTTCAAGACGTTCAGTTAGTACAAAAATTACAACGTTTTGGTCGTGAGCGTATTCCTGAGCGTGTTGTACACGCGCGTGGTACAGGTGCTTACGGTGAATTCGTGACAACTAAAGATTTATCTGATCTTACTGTTGCATCGCTTTTCAAAGCAGGTACAAAAACGCCTGTATTCTTACGTTTCTCGACTGTAATTCACGGTAAACACTCGCCAGAAACTTTACGTGACCCGCACGGTTTCGCGATTAAGTTCTACACCCAAGAAGGTAACTGGGACTTAGTGGGTAACCAAACGCCTGTATTCTTCATCCGTGATGCAATCAAATTCCCTGACTTCATTCACGCAATGAAGCCAAGCCCAATTGACAACGTTCAAGACGCGAACCGCGTATTTGACTTCTTGTCGAGCCAACCATGGTCAACCAACATGTTAACTTACGTGTATGGTAACCAAGGTGTTCCAACCAGCTACCGTGAACAAGACGGTTTTGGTGTACACGCATTCAAATTGTACAACGCGAAAGGCGAGTACAAATACGTGAAGTTCAACTTCCGCTCTAAACAAGGCGTGAAAGGTCTTAACGTTAAAGAAGCGGGTGAGTTACAAGGTAAAGACTTCAACCACTTAACCAATGATCTTTACAAAAACATCAACGCGGGTAACTTCCCTAAATGGGATCTTTACATCCAAGTGATGGATCCTAAAGACTTAGGTAAGTTTGACTTCGATCCACTAGATCCAACTAAAATCTGGCCTACTAAATTAGTTCCAGAAACTAAAGTGGGTACCTTAACCCTTAACCGTATGCCGAAAAACTTCTTCCAAGAAACGGAACAAGTGGCATTGGCTCCAGGTAACTTAGTACCAGGTATCGAGCCATCAGAAGACCGTCTACTCCAAGGTCGTATCTTCTCTTACTCTGATACGCAAATGTACCGTTTAGGTGCGAACCACCAGCAAATTCCGGTAAACCGTCCGTTGGTTAATGTGAACAACAACAACCAAGATGGCTACATGAACGTTGGCGGTACTTCATCTAACGTGAACTACGAACCAAGCCGTATTGAGCCAAAACCGTCAACTGCGAAAGCACGTGCGGTAGAAACGCCACTTTCTGGCACAGTTCAACAACGTGCTGTGAAAGAGCAAAACTTCAAGCAAGCGGGCGAACTTTACCGTTCGTACACTGCGAAAGAAAAAGACGACTTAATCATGAACTTAGCGGCTGACCTTGGCAACGTTAAAGATTCAGAAACGAAACACATTATGTTGTCTTACTTCTACAAAGCAGACGCTGACTACGGTACGCGTATGACTAAAGCGGTTAACGGTAACATCGCGACTGTGAAAGCGAAAGCAGCTCAATTGAAAGACTAAACATCAAGTCGTACTTGATAAATTGAATGATGCATTGCGATGCGTCAATCAGATCGGTGACTAGGGTGTAAGCTGAAAGTCACCCCCAAAAAGTCCTGTAAAACTCAAATCCTTTCCTGCAACCCTAGGGGAGTTTTACAGGCATTGATCTTTTTTGGCATCCATAAGGACACTCTATGAAATTGTTAAAAACATTCATCCTTGCAAGCGTACTGGGTTTGTCAGCAGGATCAATTCAGGCGCAGACTAAACCTGCAACCACTTCAACTGTATCTGCTGCACAGCAAAAAGAACTGACTGATTTATTCTTTGCCGCAGCGAGAACAGGTAATCATGAAGTGATTAACGAATTCTTAAAGTATGGCTTTCCTGTCGATGTCCGTAACAGTGATGGCTACACGCCTTTAATGATGGCGACGTATTATGGTCACCAAAACATTGTCACCACCTTGCTCAAGCATGGAGCTGATCGTTGTTTACGTGACAATAAAGGCAATACAGCACTGATGGGTGCAATTTTTAAACTCGAATGGTCGATTGCAAAACAGCTTAAAAATGTAGATTGTGATGCCAATGCCAAAAAAACTGGTCAGAAGACTGTGGCTGAATTTGCAAAAGTGATTGGCCAAGAAGAAAAATTGAAACAACTTTTGGATTGATCTCTCCCAAAATTTCAATCGCCAGCTTGCAAACAAGCTGGTTTTTTTATGTCTTCCGTCAGGCAAAGCAGATAATCTAAATGATTTTTGTTATAATTTAATGATCATTAGATGTAAATTAGATGTGTGTCATGGAAAATAAAACAGCAAGACTCACCGTCTTGATTGATCCTGTAAAAAAACAGGCATTTGAAGAACTTTGCTATCGTCAGGATTTAAAACCATCACAAGTGGTACGCCAGCTGATTCGTGATTATTTACAACAGCATGGGGTGGACTATGCCACTAAAATGACCCCGGCTAAGCCTACTGAACCGGCAAACGATTAAATAGCTCAAAAAAAATCTGTCCTTAAGGACAGATTTTTTTTAACTTTAGATCAGCTTAAGCAAAATCTAAACCTTTTTCAAAGCCACGTAATTCATGACGTGCCATTGCAAGGTTTGATTTTTGACGATCTAACACAAGGTATAAAAATAACTCATCATTACGATCAAGTGGACGTAATAAGTGATATTGTTTACCTAAGCTGATTAAAATGTCTTCAATTTTGTCATTCAGTTGAAGCGCTTTAGCTGTTTTTACTTTGGCGCGAATAACTTCGGTGTTGCCTGCTGCAGCCAATTCAAGGTCAACGCCTGAACCGAGTGTTGCAAGTGCAAGGCCGCTTGAGCTGTCTACAAGTGCTGCAGCAACAAAGCCATCGATATCTGCTAATGCTTCTAAACTAAGTTTAGCCATGGTAGGTCCCCGTGGTGTGTAAGTATATAAGGAAGTGATCTTGATTTTTTATAGGCAAAAACGGATCAAGTTTTTATGCTTATTTTCAATGCTAATTAAAAAATACCTTGATTGCAACAAAGTATAATAAAAAAATATTTGATCATCATATGATTAACATAATATGTTAACTTTCAGGTGAAATTTGTATCAATTTGAGGGTAAATTGAACACATAAATTTCGGCTTTATGTGATGTTTGTCTAGAAAAAGATCGCTGCAGCCACGCATGTTTATACAAAAAGCAGTCAAATATGGTGAAAACGCTGAAAATATGTCACAAATCGGTTTTTTTGATTTGCAAGTTGGGATTAAATTTTTATAGTGAATCAAGAACCTTTTCACGAGTTAACTATGCAACCGATAATTCGATCATTGCTAGATACCGACCTCTATAAATTTTCTATGCTACAGGTCGTATTACACAAATTTCCACAAACCGATAGTGTGTACCATTTCCGCTGCCGTAACTTAGAACAAACTGTGTATCCACTGGTGGATATTTTACCAGAGCTGAATCAGCAATTAGATTATTTATGTGAACTCAAATTTAAAGAAGACGAATTACAATATTTACGTAGCTTGCGTTTTATTAAAAGTGACTTTGTTGACTACTTAGAATTATTCCAACTCAAACGTCGCTTTATTCAAGCCAGTATCGACAGTGAAGGTCGTTTAGATATTTGGGTCGAAGGCCCTATGGTTCAGGCCATGATGTTTGAAATCTTTGTCTTGGCCATTGTGAATGAACTGTATTTCCATCGCATTCGCAGCCCTGAGGTTTTAGCCGAAGGTGAACGCCGTTTAAGCGCTAAAATTGAGTTATTAAAACAATATGATGCCGCGCAGGATCCACAAGATCCGCCTTTCTTGGTGTCTGACTTTGGTACTCGTCGTCGTTACAGTTTTGATTGGCAAAAGCATGTCGTTGAACAGTTCCATCAAGCGGCACCCAATGTATTCCGAGGTACCAGTAACGTATTGTTGGCCAAAGAATTAGACATTATCCCGATTGGCACCATGGCGCATGAATTCCTACAAGCGTTCCAAGCCTTAGATGTACGACTGCGTAATTTCCAAAAATTAGCCCTTGAGACTTGGGTACAAGAGTATCGCGGTGATTTAGGCATTGCACTAACTGATGTGGTTGGTATGGATGCTTTCCTGCGTGACTTTGACTTGTACTTTGCCAAATTGTTTGATGGCTTACGTCATGACAGTGGCGACCCGTATGAATGGGGCGATAAAGCCTATGAGCATTATAAAAAGCTCAAAATTGACAGCAAAACCAAAATGCTGACTTTTAGTGACGGTTTAGATGTTGAAAAGGCATGGAAATTACATCTGTACTTTAAAGACCGCTTCCAAGTGAGTTTTGGTATTGGCACCAATCTCACCAATGATATGGGGCAAACACCCCTAAATATTGTGCTTAAATTGGTGGAGTGTAACGGTCAGTCTGTTGCCAAAATCTCAGACAGCCCGGGTAAAACCATGACAGACAATGACACGTTCTTGGCGTACTTACGTCAGGTGTTTGATATTCAAGAACCTACGCTGTCTTAATTGGGTTAGATATCTGATTTTTTGCTGAGTTTAGGCAAAAAATCAGAATATTACTGCAAAAAACTTATGCTAATATGGCCGATCATGGCCAAAAAAACGACGATAACAACATGACTGAGCTGAATTTTGATTTACTGATTGAAGCTGAAGAGCTCGCTGCATATTTAGATCATAAAAAATTACGTATTGTTGATTTGACCCGTCGTTCGGTCTATGAGCAACTACATATTCCTCAGGCTGTACATATCGCGCCTAAACTCTTGGTGCGTCAAGAAGAGTATGCATCAGGTTTATTGCCTGAACAGGCTGATTTAGAACGCCTCATTCAAATCTTAAATATTTCACCCGATCATCATGTGGTGGTCTATGACGATGAAGGTGGGGCATGGGCAGGGCGTCTAATCTGGACGCTACATAGTCTTGGCTTTGAAAATACCAGTCTACTCAATGGGGGGATTCATGCATGGTTGGCAGCAGGCTTTGCCACATCTTCTGATGTTCCCAATATGGAAACTGTCACTCCATTATGCCCGATTGAACCGACACAACAGTATCAAGTGCACTACGAGGAGTTACTCGATTTGGTGCAAAACAATGCCACACAATTGTGGGATTGTCGTACTGAAGATGAATATACGGGGCTACGTTTGGCTGCACGTCGTGGCGGACATATTCCGGGTGCACGTCATTTTGAATGGAGTACTGCCCTTAATCGTCAAAATCATCTAAAATTGCATCCTTTAGAACGCACACAGCAGCGCTTAGAACAATTAGGATTCAATTTAAATGAACCTGTGGTGGTGTATTGTCAATCACATCATCGTTCAGGCTTGGCCTATATCTTAGGTCGTTTATTGGGTTGGAATATTCGAGCTTATGATGGTGCGTGGAGTGAATGGGGCAATCGCCTCGACAGTCCTATCATTACCGGAGAGTTGCCGTCTTGAGCCTCACATCACGTTTAAAAAAACAAATTTTTATTAAAGCGCAAAATGTTGTTCCACAACATCAGTTATCTCGTATTGTGGGTAAGTTGGCTGCTGCCGAAAACCCGATTGTGAAAAATGCTGTGATCTCAGCATTCAAAGCACAATATGGTATTGATATGTCCATTGCTGAGCAAACGGACGCACTGCAATATAAATCCTTCAATGAATTCTTTACTCGCGCCTTAAAAAACGGTGTACGTGAAGTAGATACAGACGAGAGCAGCATTGTCTCACCCGCCGATGGTGCAATTTCACAATTAGGGCAAATTGTTGCAGGTGAAGTGTTCCAAGCCAAAGGACAAAGTTTTTCTGTAGAAAAATTAATTGCTGACCCGCAGCTCGCAGAACCGTTTAAAGAAGGTCAATTTGCAACGGTCTATCTATCACCTAAGGATTATCACCGTGTGCATATGCCATTTGCAGGCACGCTGACTGAAACCTTGTATGTACCGGGTGAATTATTCTCTGTAAATCAGACCACTGCCGAAAATGTGCCGGGTTTATTTGCACGTAATGAGCGTATGGTATGTTTATTTGATACGGCACTTGGACGTATGGCGGTGGTATTGGTAGGTGCGATGATTGTTGCCGGCATTGAGACGGTGGCAACGGGTAAAGTCAAACCAACGGGACGTTTAGAACTGAATCAGCATGATCTGTTCTTAGAAAAAGGCGCTGAGCTAGGACGCTTCTATTTAGGCTCTACAGCAATTGTGTTGTTTGAAAAAGATAAAATGCAGTGGGATGCGGCCTTTGCTGCCAATTCTACGGTTGAAATGGGCAAGGCATTGGGTCATACCCTATAACATTGTTCGCATAAAAAAAGCCTGTCAATGCAGGCTTTTTTTATGGATGGAAAAGGGTCTGTCTATTTAGTTCATAAAGTACAGACGATCTTTGGGGAAAACCACCTTAAAGGTAGAACCTTGATTTTCCTTGGATTCGACCTCTAAATAAGCGTTATGTTGCATCAGTACATGTTTAACAATCGCCAAACCTAAACCTGTTCCGCCAGTCTGACGACTACGTGCACTGTCCACCCGATAGAAACGTTCAGTCAGGCGCGGTAAATGTTTAGGGTCAATCCCAATCCCGGTATCTTGTACGCTAAAGTAACCATGCTGGGCATCGTCATGCCAGCCAATTGTTACCGTCCCGCCTTTAGGGGTGTATTTAATCGCATTGGTAATCAGGTTGGTAAATGCACTCGCAAGTTCGGTATCTGATCCAATTAAGTCACAGTGACTATCAATATCTAAATTTAAGGTATGGCCATAGTCAACGTTATACGCCTGGGCATCATCAAAGAGTTGATTCATGAGGTTAGGCATATCAATAATTTGATTTTTAACCACATTTTTATCATTTTCTAAGCGTGATAACAGCAGTAAATCATTGACTAGGGCATTCATGCGCCGATTCTGAGATTGCATTTGCTCAAAAGCACGCTTCCAACGTGGATTTAAATCATCTTGATCCATAAAGGTTTCGATATAGCCACTCAGTACGGTGAGTGGGGTACGTAACTCATGGGAAATGTTGTCAACGAAATCTTTACGCATTTGTTCTAAATTATGAATACGGGTGACGTCATAAGCCACCAATAAATGACTGTCGCCGCCAAAACGTGTCATCTTCAAATGCACGTAACGGTCTTCAAATACGGAAGACTTCATTTTTAAACCATCAGGGGCTTCATCAAGATGGTTAAAATATTCAATAAAGCTTGGCTGACGCAAAATCGTCAAAATATTTCGACCACGGTCAAGCTGCTGTATCCCTAACAGTTTTTCTGCCGCAGGATTCCACCATTCAATTTGATGGCTTTCATCCAACAAGATCACCGCTTCTTTGAGTGCCACCAAAGAGGATTGCGCGCGATCAATTAAGCCGACCATTTCTGCTTGCACAATACGTTCTTGGCGCTGAGCACGATAGACGTTAAACAGCAGCGCGCCCCAAATGCCATCGAGATTGGGTGGCACATCATAAGGCCGATTAGAAATCCAGTCGTTGACCAAATACAAAGAACGTAGCTGTAAGGCAAAGAAGAGGCCAAAGGCCACCAGCAAGCATGGCCCTAAATATCCCGTACCAAAACCAATACATGCTGCAATCACAAGGAAAAATGCCAGTAGACGTAAATCTTGTTTGGCAAAATCCCATAGGCTGCTGTAACGTGATTTTTTATGTTCACTGGCAAGTTCAGGGACGGGATAGGGTTCGTACATAGTCGATTAGCCTAAAGCAATATCCGAACGGGTTGAGAAACGATAGCCTGTACCACGCACGGTTTGGACAAAACGGTCGGCACCAAAGGGTTCTAACACCTTACGTAAACGACGAATGTGAACATCAATAGTGCGATCTTCAATATATACGTTGCCCCCCCAAACTTGGTCAAGTAATTGAGCACGGGTATAAGCACGTTCGGGATGGGTCATGAAAAAGGCCAGCAAGCGATATTCGGTTGGGCCCATATCTAAAATGGTGTTGGCAAAGCTGACACGTTGACTAACAGGGTCGAGGATTAAGCCATTGGCATCAATGGTTTTTTCACCACTGAGCGCACTTGAACGACGCAGTACCGCTTTAATACGCGAAACCAACTCACGTGTTGAAAACGGCTTGGTCATGTAGTCATCGGCACCGGCATCGAGACCTTGAACTTTATGATCTTCTTCGCCACGTGCAGTGAGCATAATCACTGGAATTTCTGACAGCGTTTCATCACGTTTGAGTCGACGACATAAATCGACACCACTGACGCCGCCGGGCATCATCCAATCTAACAGAATTAAGGCAGGACGTTGATCGACAATCATTTGATGCGCTTGCTTTGCATCTTCAGCTTGTAAGCATTGGAAGCCTGCCATATCTAAAGCGGTATGGATCATTTCGCGAATGGGAAGTTCATCATCAACAATTAAAATGTAGTCATCTTTCACAACGCAATATCCTATATCTGTTTACGGTGGGCCGTTCTATTTATGACAGGCTTATTACAAAGATTAATTATGACAGTATCATTGCAAAAGAGAAGCCTTGCTCTGTTTTTGCAAAAATATGTCATATTTTAAGCGATGTTTAAAAAATGAATAAGCGTCTTATATTAATTAAGCTTATGTAATTAAAAAAATTATTTTTGGGTGTGTAATGCTCTAAAGCCGAGAGCGCATGCGGCTAAGACATCCGCTAAATCCTGCTCAAAGTGATCCATCACCCAACGAATGGCAATGTGAGTGACATGCCCGTTAATTCCTGTGGCCACCCAAGACAGCTCAGATTCACTCAAAAGATGCTCAGGCTCACGTTTACGCAATAAGGTTAATACAATGCTTTCAAAGCGTTGCATGGTCTGTCGAATATAGGCTTGTTGATGGAGTTCTTGAATAAGCATGGCGTCGATATAAATAATACGTGCCATACCCGGGTTGTTTTTCAAAGTGGTTAAAAAGGCATGTAAGGCATTGTGCAGCATGGCTTCAGACTCATCACTTTGCGCCATAGCTCTAAGAATGTTGCCTTGCAGCTCGGCAATTAATTGTAAAAAAATGCATTGAAACAGCTCATCACTTTTTTTAAACGATTCATAAAAATAGCGTTCGGTTAGGTGAGCCGTCACACAAATCTCTTTCACGGTCACGGCAAAAAAGCCCGCAGTGCCGTAGCGCTCAATTCCGGCCTGAATAATTTTTTGGCGACGTAACTGTTTGCGCTCAGTAATCGTTAATCCCTTAAATTGACTGCGTGGCATAACCACCTATATAAATAATTTTGGGCTGATATCGATTATTGTATGCAGGATAATTTTTTTTCAGGTAAGCATTTGTAAGGGAACGATTCATGCTGTGTAGATGTAGACCCTGAAGCAAGGAAAAAAGAGATGAACAGTTTTAAGCAAAAAGTGGCTGCCATTACCGGTGCAGGTTCTGGTATTGGGCAACAGTTGGCCTGCCAACTTGCCGCACAGGGATGTCATTTGGCTTTAAGTGACATAGACCTAGATGCTTTAGCACATACCCGTCGCCTGATTGAAGCGACCTCGGTGCGTGTGACCTGCACACAAGTGGATGTCTCTGAGCGACAGCAAGTCGAACAGTGGGCACAGCAGGTGATTGCGGATCATGGCACGGTGAACATGATTTTTAACAATGCTGGTGTAGCACTCGCCTCAACGGTAGAAGGGGCAAGTTATGAAGAACTAGAATGGATTGTCGGGATTAATTTTTGGGGTGTAGTTTATGGCACCAAAGCATTTTTGCCCTTAATTAAACAAAGCGGTCAGGGGCATGTAATTAATATTTCTAGCTTATTTGGTTTGACTGCGCACCCTACCCAATCCGCTTATAATGCCACCAAGTTCGCAGTGCGTGGTTTTACTGAGTCATTACGTCAAGAACTTGATCTTGAACAATGCGGCGTAAGTGCGCTGTGCGTTCATCCGGGTGGAATTCGCACCAACATTGCCAACGCGGCACGGGTCAATAAGAGTCTGCAGACTTTAGGCATGGATGCTACGCAGAGCACACGTGACTTTAATCGTTATTTACGCTGTCCACCTGAAGACGCTGCCCGTCAAATTCTGGTCGCAGTACAAAAAAATAAACGTCGCTTACTGATTGGTAATGATGCCAAAGCCCTAGATCTCTTACAGCGCCTTTTACCCGCCGGCTATCAAAAGCTACTGAATTACGCCAGCCAATGGGGCAATAAACACAAGGGCAGTTGAACGCAATGACGGATTGTTAAAATACAGGCATTAAATCAGGGCTGTTACAGTTTTTTTCTTCCAAACATATTGATAGTACAGCCCTTGCATCATACATAAGCTCACAAAAGCCAAAGCATAGGCATACCAAATGCCCTCTAAGCCCCACCAAGCACTAAATACATATGCACATGGCACTTCAATCAGCAAAATTGCGATGATATTAATCAGCATGGGCATATTCACTGTACCGCTAGCACGCATAATCGAGGCAAAAATTGCACTTGCACCAAAGAATAAGATCGACCACAACACAATGAACAAAAGCTGCTGACCTAATTCAATCACGTGTGGATCGGTAATAAATAACGCCATCAAATACTTAGCACCTAAATAACCCAATACGACCAGGCTACCAGTAATCACAATATTCATACTCAATGCGGTGCGTGTGACTTTATTTAACAGCTCTGAGCGTCCTGCACCAATGGCTTGTGCACCAAAAATAGAGGCTGCAATCGCAATCGACAGCGCAGGAAACTGAATGTAGTTTAAAACTTGATTCACCGCACCGTAGGCAGCAGTGGCTTCAGCCCCATGGCGATTGACCAAACCAATAATCACTAAACCTGCAACTGCGGTGGTCATCATTTGAATCCCTGTAGGGATGCCTAAGCGTAAAATAATTTTACTGAGTTTGGGTTGATGGCGAATGCTTTGAATTAATGCCCAATCGGGTTTAAGGGGATGATTTTTTTTGTTTAAGTAAAACACGAGGAAGGTCAGTACGGCAACATAGCCCAAAATGGTGGCAATCGCAGGTGCAAGAATACCCAGACGAGGAAAACCAAAATGCCCTGCAATTAAAATAGGGGTCACAATGACACCAACCACAATCGTGAGTCCCGAGGCCAATAGCGGAGTGATACTGTCACCCACACCCCGTAAAATCGAGGTATAGACAATATAAACAAATAAGATTGGACTGCCTGCCAGCATCCACTGCACATAAGGCAAAGACAAATGCATGACGCGTGAGTCCGTCCCTAAAGCCAACAAAATTGGTTCAGCAAAAAACACACCGCAGGCCGCAATCAGACTGCCACCAATCAGTGTCATAAATAAGGTGGATCCCACCACGCAGCGCACTTTTTCAACATTTTTCGCGCCCCAAGCTTGGCCCACCAATACGGTTGCCCCTGCGGACAGGCCAATCACAAAGGCCAATAAACAAAACAAAATAGGAAAGAACACCGCCACCGCAGCAACGGCATCCACCCCCATCATTTGACCCACAAAAATGGTATTCACGGTGCCCGATAGGTTTTGTAAAATATTGGTGGCAATCAGCGGCAGTAAAAAAATTAAAAATGTTTTCCAGAACCGACCTTGCCTAATTGCAGCTTCATGCTGTGGCATAACCATCCCTATGTGTATTGCGCTATTGCATCAGCTTAACCAAGTTAGGGGCCAAACGTCTGTAAGCTTTGCATTAACAACGCGTTAAAATCTCACCTGCACGAATTAAGGTTTGATCTTGTTTGGCAAAACAGAAGCGAATTAAACGCAAGTCCTGTGGCGGCTGTTGGTAAAACACAGAAATTGGAATCGCGACAATGCCATGTTCATGCGCTAACCATTGACACATGTCTTGGTCATTAAGATCAGGGCGAATAGCGCTGTAATCTAGGCTTTGGAAATAGGTGCCTGCTGATGCTTGATAACCAAAACGTGATTCGCGAATACCCGCATGAAATAGATCACGCTTGGCTTGGTAGAATTGTGCTAACTGCTCAAGATGCTCAGGATGCTGTTGCATAAACCCTGCTAAAGCCTGTTGGATGGGCGTGACCCCACAGAAGTTGGCAAATTGATAGACCTGACGGAATAAGCGCATAAGTGCGGGGGCTGCGACGCAATAGCCGGTTTTCCAACCCGTGACATGAAAGCTCTTCCCAAATGAGCCAACCACCACACTACGTTCACGTAATTCAGGGAAAGACAAAGCAGAATAGTGCTGTTTGCCATCATAAATTAAATGTTCATAGACCTCATCCGACAGCACTAAAATGTTGGTGTCTTGAATCAGTTGAATGAGCGTGAGCCAATCTTGTTTTGACCAAACACTGCCGGTGGGGTTGTGCGGCGTATTCACAATGATCATACGGGTTTTGGCATTAATCGCAGCTTGAACTTGATTCCAATCCACCGTAAAGGCAGGGGCTTGTAGGGCAATATGAACCGCTTTAGCCCCCACCAATGCCAAACTTGGGGCATAACTGTCATAACTAGGGTCAAAGACAATGACTTCATCACCAGCATGTACCAAGGCTTGGATGGTGCCAAAGAGACCAATGGTCGCACCCGGGGTAATCGTAATTTCATGCTCTGGATCAAGTTGCAGTTGGTCACGAACAAGAAATTGCTGTGCCACTTGTTCGCGTAACTGTATTAAACCATCCCCCGGCGCATATTGATTGCTGCCATGCAAAGTGGCATGGCTCAGGCCTTCAAGCAATGCCTGCGGTGGTGCAAAATCAGGAAAGCCCTGTGATAAGTTCAACGCACCCAATTGCTGTGCCAATTGGGACATGATGCTAAAAATTGTGACCCCTTGTGCGGGAAGTTTAGAGTCAAGCGCTTGCATGACGTGCTCTTATTATGATGAAGTTAAACATCAACATAGCATAGCTTAAGCACTTTTTTACATGCGTGGCTTAAAGGAGATATTCGACCACTGCGCGAATAATGCCTAAGATTAGACCAATAAATGCCCCGACCACCACGCCATTGACCCGAATCATATGTAAGTCGCCACCGACCTCATTTTCAATTTTGTCGATCATTTCACGTGAATCCCATTCATGAATGCGCTCACTGATAAAACGAATCACTTTTTCACTATATTGATCGGAAAGCTCTACGGCCATATGCCCTAAACGTGCATTGAGCAATTCACGCACTTGTGGATGCTGCACAATATTTTCGCCCACTTGCTCAATGGCAAGCTTAAGATTGGCAGCAATCCCTGAATTGGGCTGTTGTAAGTCATCTTTAATCGCATTGCATAAAATCACCACGGCACCACTCATAAAATTAAGCACTTGTGGGCTGGCCAATAAATTGTCTTTGGCGCGATTTAAATTTTGGCTGGCTTTAGAATCAGGATCTGTTAAGTTCAGCATATATTGACGTGCAGCATCTTCAATATTTAAGCGCCACGGATGGTCGGGGTCGGCGAGCATAGACTCTAGACGTTGTACCATGGAGTCAATACTACGTTGTTTGACATCAATACCAATAAAACTTGCCCCTTTAGCCAATTTAGATACGCCCAGTTCCTTAAATAGCTTGCGCATCATTTCACGAGTTTGGTCAGGATGATCAAGCATCCATTGATGAATGCCATCTAAACCGCGTTGTAATACGTCTTGATGAAAGTCATTGTCTAAAACAGCACGTAACATTTCACTGGCAAGGGTATTAATTTGGGTGTTTTTGACCCATTGCACACTGTTGGTCTGAATAAAACTGGCGATCTGTTGTTGGCCCACAAACTCAAAGACTTTAGGCAGGGTTTGTTGAATCACGACAGTCACTTGTTGGCTATTTTGCGGATTGGCCAACCACTGACCTACAGCTAAACTGAGGTCGGTAGAGGCGAGGCTGCGTTTAACCACTTGTGGGGAAAGGAAATTCTCTTGTACAAAACGGCCCATTGACTCGGCAATGCGTGCTTTGTTGCGCGGAATAATCGCCGTATGATCACGTAGAAACTTAGGTAAGGGTAAGCGACCAAACGGATTACGAAATAGCACAGTAATCGCATACCAATCAGCAAGCCCACCCACGACGCCTGCTTCAGCTGAGAGCATAATAATATGAATCAACCAAACATATTCAGGCAGCAGCTTAGCGGCAATCATCAGGCTAAGCCAAACCAAAACAGCAATCACTAAAGCAAACGTGGCAAAACGTTTACTGCGTTCTAGACTTGGTGAAACAGCACGTGTGTGGGTCATACAGCATCCAAATTAAGGGCTATGGGGTGGAGTGAGAACTTGTCCCTGTGGGCCTAAACCGTATTGAGGGCCTAGCGATTGTAAAATTAAGCTCGCATCAAATGCATCTGCGGGCGCATTTTTTTGATCTTTATAACATTCAATACTATACGACACTTGCACAGGGTCAACATTGACGATACGCGGTTGGTCAAAGAAGGGATCACGGTAATAAGGATAACGATAGAAGCCATAGGGTTGATAGCCACTACTTGGATAAACCACAGCCTGACGTGGGGGGGTATTGCGATTGCTCGGATCATTTAACACCTTAAAGTAGCGAAAACCTTTGTGTAAGGTGGTCTGTGCAGCTTTAAGTAAGGCGATTTCTTCTGCTGTGCCATGTGCAATATGGTGTGTGGCTTCGAAGCTAATCCGATAGCTGGTGGCATTTAAGGGATAGCTTTTAAACTGACCTAAATCATTAAAGCTTAAAGGTTTAGATGGGGTGGTGGCACAGCCTGTGAGTAAACTGGCGACCAATACACAGCTTAAGGCAAATTTATTCAACATAGAGCATGTCCTCAGCAAAGCAGCATCAGCGAATTAAAAACGGCTGTTGGGCTGCTGTAAAAAAGCGACTTCTTCAGGGGTAGATGTACGTCCTAAAATCGCATTACGATGTGGATAGCGACCAAAACGATCAATAATGCGTTTATGGCGAATCTCATAATCTAAACTTTTGGCATCTCCTAGAGCGCTAAACAAGTTCAGTGCCAAAGCATGAATGGCTGGGGATTCGCTGTGCATAAAGGGTAAGTATAAAAAACAGCGTTGTTGAGCGGGCAGCGCTTGATCAAGCCCAAGACGAATCGCCTCTTGCGCAAGGCAAAGGGCCTGCGCATCTTGGGTAAATGCAGCAGGATGATGCCGATAAATATTTCGAGAAAATTGATCCAAAACAATGATTTCAGCTAAGCGGCCCGCTGCTGTACTGCGCCACGTCCATAGCTCATTGGCTGCAGCTTGCGTTAAACATACACTGAACCGCTGCTTGATTTTTTGATCAAAAGCATCATCTTGTGCAAACCACAAATTCGGAGGCGTCTCTTGAAACCAAAAGTCTAAAATCGTTTGGTATTTCATTGAATTGACAACGGCTTAGCAAAGATTAATTTATATTAATCACAAAATAGTCATGTCTTGTAGGGTAACTTTGTGATAAAAAATTGCCGAAAATAAAACAACAGTTTGCTTTTGCATGAAACAGAGCCTAAGGTTGGCGCCTGAATTCAGGTTATAATGCATAAACTGAAAATTTATTTTGGTAGTTTCTTTCTAATAAGCGAGATAAGAATGAGTCAACCCGAATCGACCCCTCAAGCTACACTTCCGACTTGGGTAGAGGCTTCTTTATTTAAAGGGATGCTGCGTGGCATCGAACGTGAATGCTTGCGTATGCAAGCTGATGGTTTTATTGCACAAACAGATCATCCACAGGCCTTAGGTTCAGCACTGACACATCCGCATATTACCACTGACTACTCAGAAGCATTACTTGAGTTTATTACGCCGCCACAAACCAGTATTCAAAAGGCGTTAAATTATCTCACCGACATTCATGTGGTGGCCTATCGCGGTTTAGCAGAAGATGAACATCTGTGGCCGATGTCGATGCCATGTATGTTACAAAATGACGAAGAAAGTATTCGTTTGGCTCAATATGGTTCATCTGCAATTGGGCGTTTTAAAACCTTATACCGCCGTGGTTTAGGCGTGCGCTATGGCCGTCGTATGCAAACCATTGCTGGCGTACATTATAATTTATCCTTCCCGGACAGTGTCTTTACTGCACTGCAAGCGCAAGAAACGGATGAAACGCTTAAAAATTTAAGCTTACAAGACTATCGTAGCCATCGTTATTTGGGCTTGATTCGTAATTTCATTCGTCTGACCCCTTTGGTGATGTTCTTACTTGGGGCAAGCCCTACAGTTAATCCATGTTTTATGCATGGACGTGATCATCATATGTTACCGCTTACGCGCGGTACCTTGTATGTGCCTTATTCGACCGCATTACGCATGGGTAACTTTGGCTACCAAAACTCTGCTCAGAAACAATTGGGGATCCAATACAATAACTTAACTGATTATTTGACAGGTCTACAAAAAGCCGTCAAAACGCCTTATCCTGCCTTTAGTCGTTTAGGTTTAGATGATGAGACGGGTGAACCATTACAAATTAATGACCATGTCTTGCAAATTGAAAATGAATATTACAGCTTAGTGCGTCCAAAACAGGTCCCTGAAGCAGGGGAAACGCCGTCACAAGCATTAGCCAATCGTGGAATTGGTTATGTCGAACTACGTGCTGTTGACATCAACCCTTATAGCCCGATTGGGATTGATACCCATAGTGCAGGTTTCTTAGAAACTCTGGCAGCCTACTGTTTATTTAAAGACAGTCCTGAGCTGTTTGAGGATGAATTGGCACTGATTGAAAAAAATCAGGCTGAAGTGGTGAATCGTGGCCGTGCTGAAAATGCAGCTATTGTAGTCGATGGACAAAAACAGATGATTGAAGCATGGGCGCAAAATGCTCTTGATGCAATGCAACCCTTCGCGCAATTACTGGATAAAACCTATAACAATACGGTATATAGCCAAGCCATGAAGGTCATGCAAGGCCGAATCGATGAAGTAAATGACACCTTCTCTGCGATGTTGGTTGGAGATACCCGTGACGCTGGGGGCATGTGGCCATTGGGTTATTCATTGCTACAAGAACATGAAGACTTCTTTAATCACTATGCCCTTAGTCCAGAAGTCGAAGCACACTTTGCACAATTGGCGACACTATCTGTACAACAGCAGCAACAGCTTGAGCAGCAGTCCGAAATCAAATTTTCCGACTATTTAGCCAATTACCGATAACAGGATCAGCTTGATGCCATATCAGTATCGTTTTGTCAGTGGGTTTTTGTTTGTTGCTAGCCTCATCGGTATGGGCTTTGCCTTATATTTAGAGCATGTCCAAGGCCTAAATCCTTGTCCACTGTGTGTATTTCAGCGCGTGGGTCTGATCATCTTGGGGCTGTTTTCGCTGCTGGGGATGTTACATCAGCCTAAATCTGTAGTCATGAAACGCACGTATACAGCCTTGGGTTTGTTGGGGATTTTATGGTCAACCGCTGTGGCAGCACGTCATGTTTGGTTACAGAACCTACCGCCTGATCAGGTGCCAAGTTGTGGTCCGGGTTTGGACTACTTAATTGATGCTTTGCCACTGAAAAGTGTGCTGCAACAAGTGCTTTCAGGTTCAGGTGAATGTGCTGTGATTGATTGGACCTTCTTAGGCCAGTCCTTACCGGTATGGTCGCTGATCTTCTTTGTGGTGCTGAGTCTTGTCAGCTTCTGGCAACTGTTACGTCGTTATCCTGATTAAGTAAAAATCCCGCAACTGCGGGATTTTTTTAATGTAATACAATTTCAGTATGATGTTCATCATCAATCAGATACTCATGCACATTGTCTGCTTCGACCTCATCGGCTGCAGGATAGAGCCAATGTGCGACCTGTTCGGCCACCAAAGGATGGTAGCGAATTTCAAAGTGATTTAGGCCATAAAATACGGCTTTATGGGCATCGGGCACTTTGAGGCGAAAACGGGAATGCGGATGTTCACCTAAAGCACTTTCGACACTAACCAAATAGTCGCCCAAAATCTTGAGTGTACGATTGGTTTTGTTTTCTTCTTCAATGGTACCTGCCACCAAGAAGGCTTTCACATGAGAAGGAATGGGGGCGGGTTTACGGCTGTCATCTAAACACCCAATGCGTAAATCATGGTGCTCCCAATCGTCATCACGCACGCTACCATGGCGTAAATCTAAAATGCCATTACTGCGTACATTAACCAAATGTCCAAACAATTTCACCACAGGCACGTTGCCAAGTTTCTGTTGAATAGTAAAACTAAAACGTTCTAAGCCAGCACCGTGGTGGGGGGAGCCCAAACAGACCAAATGTTCCGTCATATACAGCCAAGGTTGTAATTCTTGTTTGCCGTAAAACAGGGCGCTCCTTGCAACTAGTCCACCCATACTGTGGCCAATCAGATCAATACTGCTAATATTTGGATGGCGCGCAACCAAATCGGCTAAGGTATTGGATAAGCTACGGCCATTGGCTGAAATGCGTCGTCCTGAGTTGTAATTTAAATATAAAATGGTTTTGTTGCCGCGCTGAGCCAACAGTTTTTCAGGAATACCGCCAAAGCCATTACTGTTCCAATCCACATGGCTCATACACACACCATGAATAAAAATAATCACTTTACCGGCCAAATCGCCCTTTTGTGGGCTGCCATAATGGTCATACAGGGTCATCGGAACGGCCAACGGATTATGGTGATGCAGTAAGTAATTGCCCAAGACGCCGTTCATGACCCCAACGCCAAAATGGAGCATGGGGGTCAACTCTTTTTGATGTAGGCTAGGAAAGGTGTCGATAATATGACGCAGGCCGGGCGCTAAAATGGCTCGACCATATTTTTGCATGCTGTGTGATGAAGCACGATACATTTTTTGCATATAAGGCAGATGCATCAGTTTCTGTGAACGTAAATCATTGATGCCAAGGAAATTCAATAGCATTTCACGTTGCATGGCAAACATCACATGGTGAATTCCTGCACCTAGGCGTGAGGTGACCAATTGCGCCAAGCCTTCTAGTACATCTGCCTGACTTAAGGGGGTGTCATCTAAACGGCAATAGGTTTCATGTAAAGGGGTGAGACTTGGCATGGTTCTAATCCTCCCTAAAGTGACAGACTAGTGAAACTGCAATAAATGAAGCAATTAACGTACCGTATGTGAGTGCTTTATTGTATTTTTTTTAAGCTAAATCCATGGCATGATGGGGCAAAATAAAATCTTACTCCGTTTTTTTGAGTCGTATGTATCTTATTTATTTACACGGTTTTCGAAGTCATGCCAATGCCATTAAAGGGAGTTGGCTCAAAGCCTATTGCCAGCAGCATCATCCTGAAATTCAGGTGTATATTCCGGATTTAAATCGACCACCTTGTGAGGTTATGCAACTGCTATCCGCACAGATTGCAGCACATCCTCAAGTGGCGTTGGTTGGCAGTAGTTTAGGTGGCTTTTATGCGACGCAGCTTGTCGTAAAACACCATGTTCCGGCTGTTTTGATTAATCCAGTTGTGCAACCATGGCAGGTCTTTGATCAGCTTTTTCACGGGCAATTGCCTTTGCAGGTGACCGCCGATTGGTGTTTAGACGCCCGTCAATTAGAAGATTTACGGCAAATGGCGACGCCGTGTTTAGAAGCTGCCCATCAGCTATTGGTATTGCTCAAACAAGGCGATGAAATTTTGGATTATCGTGTCGCACAGCGTTATTATAGCCAAGCAGCTTCGGGAGTCAGCATGATTACCGAACCGGGCGGTGACCATTTTATGGCTGATTTCAGAGAAAAAATCCCCATGCTGCTGCAATTTTTATCTGCTCGCTTAGATTAAGGAAAACTCATACGTGTCTCAATATACGGCTCAATCACTTGAAGTTTTATCTGGTTTAGACCCAGTACGTCGTCGTCCGGGAATGTACACCGATACTTCACGTCCGAACCACTTAGCACAAGAAGTTATTGATAACGCTGTAGATGAAGCCTTAGCCGGTCATGCCGATAAAATTACGGTCAAAGTGTTTAAAGATGGCTCTTTATCGGTCGAAGACAACGGTCGTGGTATGCCTGTCGATATTCACCCTGAATATGGGCAAAGTGGTATTGAAATTATTTTAACGAAGCTGCATGCCGGCGGTAAATTCAGTACCGATAACTACCAATTCTCAGGCGGCTTACATGGGGTTGGGATCTCGGTGGTCAATGCCTTATCGAGCCGTGTAGACGTTGCGGTACAACGCCAAGGCAATCTGTACCAAATGAGCTTTGCACAAGGTGAACCTGTTGCACCGCTTGAAGTATTAGAAGGTAAAGCACCTAAGCGTGCCTCAGGGACCACAGTGCGTTTCTGGCCAGAAGAGAAATACTTTGACTCGGCTAAATTTGCCCTTAAAGCACTCAAGCATAATTTAAAAGCCAAAGCCGTATTAGCAGCTGGTTTACAAATTAACTATGTTGATGAAATAAATAACGAAAAAATTACTTGGCAGTTCGAAAATGGTCTAGTGGACTATTTAATGGATGAACTTGAGCAACGTGAAATCTTGCCTCACCCTGCATTTGTGGCAACGGGTGATGCCGAGCGCGCGAGTGCTGAGTTTGCCATTTGCTGGAATGTTGAAGGCGGTGAGCAGATTCAAGAGAGTTATGTCAACCTCATTCCTACCGCGCAAGGTGGTACCCATGTGAATGGTTTACGCGCCGGGGTAACGGATGCTATTCGTGAATTCTGCGAGTTACGTAACCTATTGCCGCGTAATTTGAAGCTATCAGCAGAAGATGTTTGGGATGGCGTCAACTATATTTTGTCGCTTAAATTCCAAGAGCCACAATTCTCAGGCCAAACCAAAGAGCGCTTGTCGAGCCGTGAAGCAGTGGCAGTCATGCAAAATATTGCCAAAGATGCCTTTGCATTGTGGTTAAACCAAAACTCAGACATTGCGATGCAACTGGCTGAAATGGCGATTGCCAAAGCCGGCCGCCGTTTAAAAGCAGCCAAAAAAGTTGAGCGTAAACGGATCGTATCGGGGCCTGCTTTACCGGGTAAATTGGCCGACTGTGTGGGACATACCTTAGAAGAGTCAGAGCTGTTTATTGTTGAAGGTGACTCTGCGGGCGGTTCAGCCAAACAAGCGCGTGACAAGAATTTCCAAGCCATCATGCCAATCCGCGGTAAGATTTTAAATACGTGGGAAGTCTCTTCAGATGAAGTGCTTGCATCGCAAGAGGTGCATGATATTGCGATTGCGATTGGCGTGGATCCGGGCAGTGATGACCTCTCTGAATTACGTTATGGCAAAATTTGTATTCTTGCCGATGCTGACTCGGATGGTCTGCATATTGCGACTTTACTCTGTGCCTTGTTTGTCCGTCATTTCCCAAACTTAGTCGAAGAAGGACATTTATATGTCGCGATGCCACCGTTATATCGTATTGATGATGGCAAAGATGTGCATTATGCCTTAGATGATGCTGAGCTAGAGGCAGTGCTCAAACAAGCCAAAAGTAAAGCACCGCAAATTACCCGCTTTAAGGGCTTAGGTGAAATGAACGCCAGCCAACTACGTGAAACGACGATGGATCCGAATACCCGTCGCTTGGTACAGCTGGATTTAGATGACAGTCATCTCACTGCCAGTTTATTAGATAAACTCTTAGCCAAGAAACGCTCAGCGGACCGTAAGCAATGGCTCGAACAAAAAGGTAACTTGGCCGATATTCCGGTTTAAAGCATTCGCCCCGTTAACGGGGCGTTTTTTTAGAGCTCTAAGTCTTCAGGCCAAAGAAAATAGCCGCCATATTGATTGGATTTGAATTCTCCACCCACGGCACGGCCCTGTGCAGTTAAGTAGTGGCGGCCATTGTCTTTGAGCTCAAGCCAACCCTTGCTGGTCATTTTTTCATGTAGCTCAGCAGCACGCAGTTGGAACTTCGCTGCAAGTTTGCCTGAGGTTAATTTGTTGCCGGAGTTGCTGATTGTGGTATCAGCACTCGCTTCTGGTTTTTCGGCATGAACTTCATCTAACGAAATTCGGATTTCATCACTAATGCGAATAATGCGTTGAGCTTCCTCATAGGCATCTATAAACACTTGTCCATCTTCGGCCTTGGTCAAGAGTACGCCCATTTCGTTATTATTGACTTGGCTAAATTCATATAAATTTAAGCTGGTCAAAATACAACTCGATTCATTTAAATAGCATTTTGCATGTAGGTTTTTGCAGAAACTAACGCGCACATAATCGAGTTGCTGTAGCCATTTGATTTCTTCGGGATGTAAATCAGTTTTGCCATAAATAATCCGGATATCAATTTTCATCCGATTCTTATCTTCAAGGAGCTCCTTAATTCGATCATTGAGGCGCAAGTAGGGGCTAATTAAAAATAAACGCTCTTTGGCATTTTTAATTAATTCTTCTAAAAAGAAGTTGGTGGCGCTGGTATTTAGAAATTTGGCCATTTTATTGCTCTTTTTATTTTGGATAAACATCAAAATAGCAAAAATAACCCTCTGCGACGAGGGGGATTTGAGGATTAAGGCACGACCTGAAGCGGCGCTGAAAAATGGTACACATCACAATTCGGCCCAGTGCCGATGCGGTCAATCACGGCAAAATCGCTTGGCGCTTCAAAGGTCAGTAAAGGATGGTGCCACGTGCCCGCACGATAATTGACCCCTTGTTTACCATCGGTCACAAAGGCATACAGTTGTTTCAGATCAGGGCTTTGGTCATGAAGTGCTTTGGCCACCACCACCAAAAAGGCCTGACCTTGCATTGGAATAAACGCCTGCGATCCATTGGGATGCCGTTCGAGCATGCTAATTTCAAGTGGTAACTGTGTGGTGCGAATATTACGAAAAATACTAATGCCTGCTTTGGCTTCACCGAAAATTTCAGTTTCAACTAAGGCATGATAACGCTCAGTATGTGCATCATTGATATGAAAAAAATCATGCCCTTCACAGCTAATGACCTCACCAAAGGCAGCAAAATTTTCATGGGTTAATTTTTGAATTTGAATTGTGTTTAGCATGGTGGTCGCTCCATAAAAAACGCTTAGCTGTGTGGCTAAGCGTGCTGGATCAAGCTTAAATTTTGCCAAATAAGCGAATACGGCTAATGCCGCCATCAGGAATCATATTGACGCGAATATGGCTGATTTTTTCGTGTGCCAAAATCTCATTGATATACTGATGAATATGATCCATTTGCATGTCTTGCGCTTCAAGTAAAAATGGCCAGAACATACTTTGTGGAATTAACTGTGGGTCGGTGGCATCTTCAATATAAATTGCTTGAATGGACACTTGCGCTGGGTAATTGCCTTTGAAATGTGCGGTATCTATTTCAATTTTTTCGATATGACCTGCTTGACCCAGAGCCAAGATACACCAATCAAAGCCAGGTGCACGGCGGCGCTTGGTTTCCCATCCATCACCCATATTGATGCCACGCTGTGGCTTAATCAAATTACGTGGATGACCAAAATGGGCATCGCTATACGCAATGACGCGGCCACCATGTTGTAGTGCCAATAAATCCAAGACTTCAGCGTGATCAGTGACTTGTATTTTCACTTCGCCATAGACTTTAAAGCGTGCCACACCACCATCAGGGAAAATATTCAGACGTACATGGGTATAGGTCGCGGTGTCTGTAACATCAAAAATATGGTGTTGGCCTGGCCCTAAAACACTATTAGGAAGTAAGGTGCACCATGTTGC
>CAVBYE010000013.1:0-63756 GCA_963599285.1 Bacteroidaceae bacterium
GTCCGCCTTCGGTTTCGCCTTGTTCATCAAAGGCAAAAATCAGGTCAATGTCACTGGATAAATTGAGTTCTTGTGCACCGAGCTTGCCCATGGCAATCACAATTAATTCTTGGACTTTGCCGTTATAGCCCATAGGTTGCCCATATTTCGCCACTAAGGGGGCAAGCGCAAAATCTTTGGCAGCACAAATTGCCGCATCTGCAAAGTCTGATAGTTCTCGGGTCAGTGTGATGACATCGGTGAGTTGATTGGCATCTTGCCAAATCCAACGAAACATTAAACGCGCGCGTAAAATGCGCAGTTGGCGCATCCAACTGATTTCATCAGTCGCGGGCGCGAGTGCTTGCTCGACATAGTGATGGATTTGTTGGGTCGTTAACGCGCACAGAAAGGCATCCGTGGCGTAATCGTGCGCAAGCAGTTCAGGATGCACACTGAGCACTTGCTCGGCATATTGACTGGCACGTAAGGTCTTTTGCAGTTGCGCTGTGTTCATGTCCACCCATCCAATGCGTAATTTTTATCTGTTATATCAGTAACAAACCACACTGAACAATGCTTTTCTGCATCATTGTGCTTCGCTTTGGATGAGTGCTTGATGATGGTGGGTGGCAGCAGGCAAGGTGACTTTAAAGGTTGTGCCTTGGCCTTGTTTAGAACGTACCGCAATATAACCATGATTTAGGTCAATAAAACGCTTACACAGCACCAAGCCTAAACCGGTGCCCTTCTCGCCGGCCGTTCCCTTTTGACTGACGGTCACATTCGGGTGAAACAAACTGTCAATTTGCTGTGGGGTCATGCCCAAACCCGTATCTACAATATATAAATGCACCGCCTCATGCTGCTGGTCGAGTTCAGCGCTTAAGGTGACTTTGCCTGAACCATCGGTATGACTGAACTTGAGGGCATTGGAGACTAAGTTTTGTATGACCGAAGTGATCATATTAATGTCGGCATAGACTTTGGTGTCGGGTGGTACCTCATCAATCAAGGCGATATTTTTCTTTACTGCCAAGCTACTTAATACACTACTGACAATGTGGGTAGACTGCTTCAATTTGAAATTAATCGGGTGATAAGACAAACGTCCACCCTCCGCCATTGCCCAATTGAGTAAGCCTTCAAGCAGATTATAGGTCGACTGTGCAGTGTCGTATAAATATTCACTAATTTCTTGCTTTGCTGCTGCATCTAAACTGTCAGGCTCATTGGCCAACACATCAGCGAAGCCGACTAAACCATGAAAGGGGGCACGTAAGTCATGGGCAATAATTTGGAAAAATTTGGTTTTACTAAAATTAAGGGCTTCTTGTTCTTCGAGCTTTTCTTTGAGTTGGGTATTTTCTAATCTTAAACGAATGACATTCATTAACGCACGTGACAGACCATGCACAATTTCAATATGCTGCAAGTCAAAGTCCGTTGGGACTTCATCAAAAAATACCACACTGCCCACCGAGCTTTCTTGATCTATCAAATCAATCGCCACCAGACGCGAATGCACAGCGCCTAACTGGGTCATATGCGCTGACAATGCCGCATATTGGGGATGTGCTTGGGTCAGTAAATCAGTGTCGGTAAAAAATGCATCGAGCTGATCATTTAGATCCGCTAAAAATGGCCGACAGCCTTCATCAGATGAAAACCAAATATAGGGTTCATGCTTAAACATTAAAATGGCGTATTGACTCTGAATCACATTACGCGCGAATTTAAGAAAATCGGCAACACGATTATCGGCAGTAAATACACCCAATAATAATGATAATCGGCAAGCACTTAGTAATTCAGTTTGAGCTCCGATTTCTAAAAGTTTTAATTTCATATTTGCCGCCTTATAGCGAGCCTTATATTTATCGGTCTAAGATTAAGAAGATGAATCATTCATCTGTCACTTTTTCTTGTATTTTAACCTGAGCTTTAGAAACAAACACTATAATTTTGAAGAAATTAGACAAAAGGTCAAGCCGTTAAAAAAATCCCGAGTAAAAACCTCGACTTTTGTGATTGGGTGGTCATTTTTATGTGTTGCGCTTTTCAATAGGCAATAAAAAACCCCAAGCTTTTTGTGCCAGCTTGGGGTCTTTTGAATATGGTCCCGAGGGTCGGACTCGAACCGACACGTCATCTCTGACAGCGGATTTTGAGTCCGCCGCGTCTACCAATTTCACCACCTCGGGTAGGTGTTGGACGTCATATTAACCTGTTTGAAAAAATTGTCAACGCTCTTTTTTACGGTTTGATTAAAATTAGATCAATTTGGCTTTTTTTGTTCTATAAAGCAGCAATTTCAGCCATATATCGCAAAAAAGCTTATACTACGGCCAGTTTTTTCTTGAAGTTTTATTTGATCATGCAACTGTCTGACTTTAATTTTGATCTCCCCGATGAATTGATTGCCCGCTACCCACTTGACACCCGCAGCGCCTCACGTTTGTTGTATTTAGATGCACAAGGCCAATACCACGACCAAAAGTTCACCGACGTGCTTGATTTACTTCAGGCAGGTGATCTGTTGGTGCTCAATGACACTAAAGTCATGAAAGCGCGTCTTAAAGGCAAACGTGCCACCGGCGGTGCTGTGGAAGTGTTGGTTGAGCGCATGCAAGATCAGTTTATTGCGCATTGTCATATTAAAGCCAGCAACTCCCCGAAAGCCGGTGCTGAGCTATTCATTGGGCCAGACGAAGTGAAAGTGACCGTGCAAGGTCGTCATGAAAACCTATTTATTGTCGAGTTTTCACAGCCGATTTTAGAGGTCTTGGATCAGTACGGTGCACTGCCAATTCCGCCTTACTTTAACCGTGAGGCAGAAGAGATTGACACGGAACGCTATCAAACTGTGTTTAATGATCCGACCAAAATTGCCAGCGTTGCTGCGCCTACTGCAAGTTTACACTTTGATGAAGCCCTCTTGGCCAAGCTCAAAGCCAAAGGCATTCAAACCACTTTTGTGACCTTACACGTTGGTGCAGGGACATTCTTGCCTGTGCGCAGTACCGATATTGCCAATCATATTATGCACAGCGAGTGGTGTGACGTGTCTGCCGAGGCTGTTGCAATGATTCGTGCAGCCAAAGCGCGTGGCAATCAGGTAATTTCTGTAGGTACAACCGCAACGCGTGCAGTTGAAAGTGCCGCGCAAGCACATGGTGGTCAACTTGAAGCATGGACGGGCGATACCCAAATCTTTATTTACCCGGGTTACCAATTTAAAGTGGTTGATCGTTTAATTACCAACTTCCATTTGCCCGAATCGACTTTATTGATGTTGGTGTCTGCACTTTCGAGTAGTGAAAATATTTTAAATGCCTACCGTCATGCGGTTGCGAATAAATATCGCTTCTTTAGTTATGGTGATGCTATGCTGATTGATCAAGCAAAACCATAATTTTCCGCCTATGCCGATCGAAACTGTTCAACATGCTGTGCATATTCGTCGTAAGCAAAACGCTTTAGTGTTTCGCAATATTGCACGGCTGTGGGACATTGCACGGCATAGCCAATCCGAGCAACAGCTGCTCGATCAACTTCATCCTTGGCAAGCCAATCCACGCTTAAAGTTCGACAATGGTCTGGCTATTTTTTTACTCTTGAGCGCAGTGTTACTGCTGCTGCCTTGGATGCTGCTCAGTACGTCAATATGGACGCAAATCACAGCCTTGCTGAGTGTAGTGTTGCTGTTTTGGAGTTATTTGATTTACGAACCTAAAAAACCCATTCGTGACGTGATCGAATACTTAGAACAAGAGATGATCACCAAAAAATATGACCTCCATTATCATCGTCCCCCCCATTTTTTGACTCAGCCTTTAAATCCGCGTTTATTCATCGCACAGCTCAAACAAAAATTTCCTCTGTTTGATCAAGGCAGCTTAAGCAATAGCATTCCCTTTTATGCCAGTAGCGTCTGGAAACATGCAGATCAGCAGCATCAAGTGCTGATTTTCCAATATCATTTTGTCAATGAACTACAGGTACGTGATCAAGACGGTGACCGTGTCACAGTCAAAGAAGTGCATCATGATCTATGGGGAGTGTTTATCTTTGAGCTTCCCCCCAACTTAGGCACCTTTGCTGCCACCACACATAAACGCAAAACTTTTGCAAAGCCCTATCAACGCGCATGGCAAAGCAGCGACATTGGGCTCAATCAGCGAGTGCGTCTGAGTGGAAACGATGATATGGCATTGGCCAAGACCTTTGGGCCAGCCTTTAGCTTAAAACTTGCTGATTTTTTTGCCCAGCGCCAAGGTGATTTATTGCTGAATCGCGAGCATAATATGTTGTGTTTCTTAGGCCCTGATGACCTCATGCAGGTCATGAGCCAACAGCAGAAAAAAATTGAAGATATTTCCAGCCTGCGTGGCCATTTACGTACCTTTAAACTGCCACACTTAGAACAATTACAACAGGATTTGATTCGACTTTTAGGATAAGGAGTTTTGCATGGGATTGTTGCTGTTTTTTGCGCTTTTCGGGTTGGTGGTGCTGGCGATGATTGTGCTGCGCAACCAAATCATCCGCCATTACAATGCCACTTTACGGGCATGGTCAGATGTGGCCAGTTTTGAACGGCAGAAGGTCAAAACCTTAGATGCCTTACAGCCTTTGGTCGAACAATATGCCGATTTTGAGCAAGGTACACTGCAAAAAGTCACCGAACTGCGTCAGCATATTTTAAATCTTAAAGTTAACGATACCGATATTCAGCAATTACAACAGATTGAAGCCTTAAATCAGCAGCTCATGCACAGCCTCAATGTGGTGGTAGAAAATTACCCTGAGCTCAAAGCCAATGACATTTATTTAAAAATGATGCATGAGATTGAAGCACAAAATGACAATGTCAGTGCGGCTATTACCATTTATAATCGCAATGTCGAACTGTTTAATAATTATATTCAGATCTTTCCTAATAATTTGGTCAATACCATGACTGTGCAGAAAAAACCGATTCGGCCTTTTTATGACAGCAGTGTGTCACAAAACTTTGATTATCGACCAAATTTTTAAATATAATGTGATTGAATCCGCCTTTTACCCAACATCATTCAGGTCAGCATGCTTAAAAAGCCCTCTATATTACAAAACGCCATTGTTGAAGCATTTGATCAGCTTTATCACCTTTATCATGATGAAGCGATTTATGGCTGTGTTTTGATCTTAAATGAATATCTACACATCGACAGTATGATGGTGTCGACCGTGAGCAGTGTGTTTAATGATGATGAAGATGCGGCACAATTTTTACCGCAAGAAGAATGTTGGAATACTTCAAAGTGGCGCTATCGTTCACAGCCTACCCCATTGCTGAACCAAGCCAATCTGATGCTGCGCACCAGTACACAAGGCTTGAATGTGCTGAGTGCCGCGAGCATTGAAACAGCTACCGATCGACCATTTAGTAATTTAGACGGCATTCTCACGGCCTTTCACGGCGCGATCCAACATTGCACCCAGCAGTTGAACTTAGAACGTGGCGAGATTTTGTTCTTCATTCATATGCCCACCCAGCCTGCAGTTGAACCGTACTCCGCTCAAACGCTCAATCCGGGCAGTATTTTATTGCCTGTGTTCTTACAACATAAAGCCGCAGCACAAGCCTCACAAGCCAGCACCAAACTCAAAAAACTGTCTCAGGCAGATAAAGATCTGTTGGTAGATTTGGCTCAAATTGCCACCAATGAACCCTATTATTATTTAAATGTGGCCAATCAAGCCTATATTCTGATGCTCGATTCACGCTTTAGTGATGTGAACCCCTACATTCAAAAGTTAGTCAAAGCGGTTGCAGCCATGATGGACAGCGATGAAATGGTGGCCATGACTCGCGCTGAAATTCTCGAACGGATTGACCAATTCTATAGTGGTGTCATGCTGCAGCGCTAAAGCGCCTCACAATTACAACAAAGTTACACAGCCTCCATCGAAAGGCTAGCGTTTGGGTGCAGAATCAAGGAAAATAGCCCCCTTTATTTTGGCACCCATCAGCGAACTGTTTTTTCGCCTTGCGTTGGAATCTGTATGAAATTTGAAAAATTAGCCCAATCGGGTCGTGCCCGTCGTGGTCGTCTCACCTTAGAACATGGTGTAGTAGAAACCCCAATGTTCATGCCTGTGGGGACCTATGGTACGGTTAAAGGTGTATTACCACGTGACATTAAAGAGATTAAATCTCAAGTCATCTTAGGCAACACCTTCCATTTATATTTACGCCCAGGGCTAGATGTAATTCGTGAACACGGCGGTTTACATCAGTTTATGAAATGGAATAACCCCATTTTAACGGACTCAGGCGGCTTCCAAGTGTTTAGTCTTGGCGCAATGCGTAAGATTAAAGAAGAAGGTGTGACCTTCCGTTCGCCAATTGATGGATCTAAAGTATTTTTATCACCTGAAATCTCAATGGACATTCAACACACGTTGAACTCTGACATTGTGATGATTTTCGATGAATGTACACCTTATCCTGCCACTCACGAAGAAGCGCAAAAATCTTTGCAACTGTCTTTACGTTGGGCAAAACGTTGTAAAACCCAGCATCACGAGGTGTTAAAAAACCGTAATGCCCTGTTTGGAATTATCCAAGGCGGTATGTACGAAGATCTACGTGATGAGTCCCTTAAAGGCTTGCTCGAGATTGACTTCGACGGCTATGCCATTGGTGGTCTGTCAGTGGGTGAACCGAAAGAAGAGATGATCAAAGTCCTTGATTATCTACCAGAAAAAATGCCTGCTGATAAGCCACGTTACTTAATGGGTGTTGGTAAACCTGAAGACATCGTAGAAGCAGTACGTCGTGGTGTCGACATGTTTGACTGTGTGATGCCAACCCGTAACGCGCGTAATGGTCATTACTTCGTGACTGACGGCCTCGTGCGTATTCGTAACAGCCAATATCGCCATGACCAAGGTCCACTCGACCCACATTGCGATTGTTACACCTGTACCAATTTCACCCGCTCATATTTATTCCATTTAGAAAAATGTGGCGAAATGTTGGGTTCAATGCTCGGTACCATTCATAATTTACGTTACTACTTGCGTTTAACTGAAATGATGCGTGATGCATTGGATAACGGCACCTTCGACGAATTCGTTGCAGACTTCTACGCACGTCGTGGCTTAGATGTTCCGCCTTGCCCACAAGATTAATGCTCTGTGTTGCACTCGATAACAAGACAAGGTAAATTGCTGTGCAAGACATTTTTACTTTTATTTTAGGAAATTAAGATGAGCCTTTTTATTTCGACTGCTCATGCAGCAGGTGAAGCTGCACAACAACCTAGCCTCGTGGCAAACCTCTTGATGATTGCTGTATTTGTTGCAATCTTCTACTTCTTGATCTGGCGTCCACAAGCAAAACGTGCAAAAGAGCACCGCAGCTTGGTTGAAAGCTTAGGCGTAGGCAGTGAAGTGGTGTTTGCAGGTGGCTTAATGGGCCGAATCACTAAAATTGAAGGTGATTTTGCAGTGGTTGAATTAAACCGTGGTGTAGAAGTGAAAATCCAACGTGCGAGCGTGATTTCAGTTCTCCCTGAAGGCACCTTAAATAACCTTTAATCAAAATAAAGTCGTGCACCCTGCACGACTTTTTTCATTTCAAGAAGAAAATAAATGCGTTACCCTGCATGGAAATATCTACTGATTTTGGTTGTTCTGACCATCAGTACTTTATATGCCCTGCCAAGTTTGTATCCTGATGAACCTGCCGTACAAATTTCGGGTGCCAAAGCCGGTACTCAAATTGACGCCAGCATCGTACAAAAAGCAGAGCAGATCCTTACCACCGAAAATATTACTAGCCATGACAACAGCTTTAGCAATAATGCTGCCTTGTTACGCTTAGATTCGTCTGAAGCACAGCTCAAGGCCAAAGATGCCTTACGCCAAGGCTTAGGTGATGACTATGTTGTGGCACTGAACTTAGCACCCACCACACCCGAATGGTTGCAAAAAATTGGCGCTAAGCCAATGAAGTTGGGTCTAGACTTACGTGGCGGTGTTCACTTCCTGCTTGAAGTGGATATGGACAAAGCCATTAGTCAACGCATGGAAACCTCTGCGACTGACTTGCGTCGTCAACTTCGTGATAATCAAATTAAATTTAATAGCTTAAGCTTAAATAACAACAGCATTACAGTTCAATTTGCCAACAATGACGACCGTGCAGCCGCAATGGACTTCTTGCGCAGCAATGGCAATGAGTTTACTCAACAAGCTTTGGCCACAGATGCAGGCTCAACCTTGCGTTTGGTGTATACCGATGCACGCCGTCAAGAAATTCAAAGCTATGCGGTCAATCAAAACTTAACCACACTGCGTAATCGTATTAACGAATTGGGTGTGGCTGAAGCCATTGTACAAACTCAAGGCAGCAACCGCATTGTGGTGCAGCTACCGGGTGTACAAGATACTGCTGAAGCAAAACGTGTCCTGGGTCGTACTGCCAACTTAGAGTTCCGTTTGGTCTCTGAGTTAAATGATCAATATATTGACCCTTACTCAGGTCAAGCCAATGGTCAACCCTTACCACCGGGTACCGAAACCTTTGCCTTTGAATCCCTAGACAGTGGTCGTGAATTACTGCTCAACCGTAGCCGTATTTTAACCGGTGAACGCGTACAAAATGCCTCTTCAGGCTTTAGCCAAGATACTGGCGGTGCTGAAGTGAACATTACACTCGACTCTGCGGGCGGTAAGCTCATGGCAGATGCGACCCGTAATGCAGTGGGCAAACGTATGGCGGTGTTGTTTATTGAAAACAAACAACGCATCAGCTATGTGACTGACCCTGAAACGGGGACACAAACTGAAGTGCGTACCCCATATACCGAATCTGTGGTCATTAACGCTGCAACCATTCAAGCCGTACTTGGTTCACAGTTCCGTATTACTGGTCTAGACTCGCCACAAGAAGCGGCTGAGCTGGCACTGATGTTACGTGCGGGTGCGTTAGCAGCGCCAATGTACTTCGTTGAAGAACGTGTGATTGGCCCAAGCTTAGGTCAAGAAAACATCGACAAAGGCGTACTGTCTACCCAAATCGGCTTCCTGTTGGTGGCAATTTGGATGGTGGTGTTCTTCCGTCTATTTGGTGTGATTGCCAATTTTGCCTTGGTGTTTAACTTGGCCATGATTTTGACTGTTATGTCATGGTTAGGCGCATCATTAACCCTACCGGGTATTGCCGGTATTGTGATTACCATTGGTATGGCAGTGGATGCCAACGTATTAATTTGTGAGCGAATCCGCGAGGAAATGAAATGGGGAGCATCACCCAAACAGGCAATTGTGGCCGGTTATGAGCGTGCCTATAACACCATTTTCGACTCCAACTTAACCACGTTCTTAGTCGCCTTCATTCTCTTTGCCATTGGTACAGGCCCAATTAAAGGCTTCGCAGTCACTTTAATGATTGGTATTGTCTGCTCAATGTTCACGGCCATTACCGTAACACGTGCCATTGTCCAATTGGTGTATGGCAAACGCCGTAACTTGAAAAAGTTGAGTATTTAAGGAGATCAATGATGACTGAAAATTCTCAACTCGACCCAAAACAATATGGTCGTCCTGAAGAGCGCGTGATTCCATTTATGAAGATTGCATTGCCTGCGGCACTGCTGTCGATCTTCTTAACGGTTGCAAGCTTGTTCTTCTTGGCCACGAAGGGTTTAAATTTAGGTCTTGATTTTACCGGTGGTATTTCAGCTGAGCTGAACTACAGCCAACCGGTAGAAGCAGCACAAGTGGCTGGAGCGCTCACGCAAGCTGGCTTTAAAGACCCAGTGGTGCAAACCTTAGGTTCAAATACGGATCTGATGATCCGTATGCCGGTGCAAGACGGTGTCAAAGTCGATGACTTAACCCAAACCATTCAACAAGCAGTACAGATTCCCAATAATGCGGTTTCTGTCGCGAAGGTGGATATGGTGGGTGGGCAAGTAGGTAATGAGCTGTATTTACGCTCAGCCGGTGCAGTTGCGATTGCCTTGGTGTTAATGCTGATTTACGTCACCATTCGCTTTGAGTTTAAGCTCGCCATTGGTGCGGTATTGTCGTTATTCCACGATATTGTGGTGACGCTTGGCTTCTTTGCCCTGATGCAATGGCCATTTGACTTAACTGTACTTGCGGCATTGCTGGCGATTATTGGTTTCTCGCTCAACGATAACATCGTGGTCTCAGACCGTATTCGTGAGAACTTCCGTAAGATTCGTGGTGCAAGCCCACGTGAAGTGGTTGACTTGGCCTTAACCGAAACGCTACGCCGAACCATTCATACCTCGATGACCTTATTGCTGGTGGTTGTAGCCATGATGTTCTTAGGCGGTGATGGTCTGAAATGGTTCTCGATTGCCATGTTTGTCGGTGTATTTGTGGGTACGTATTCATCGATTTATATCGGTACTGCCTTTGCACTGTGGCGTGGTCTTGACCGTCAAGACTTCATTGTGCAGGTCAAACCTGAGTTTGAAGAACACGGTGATGAGCAATTGCCACCGCGTTAAGCCTTAATTTTAAAAAGCCCATCTCAAGATGGGCTTTTTTTATAAGTAGTGCAGTCTTGGCATGTCTGCTGTGGCACGCCACGCCACAGTCACCATGGCTGTATGCAATTGCAGCTGTTGGTAGCAAAATGCCCCAAGCCGTTCATGCTGCATCTGTCCTTGCATCTGTCCGTACTCAACCTCAGTTTCGAGGGTATTTAAACTTAAGCGAATACCCAAACCTGCTGCTTTAACAATGGCTTCTTTTGCCGTCCAAATTTGAAACCAATACTCAGGATCTTCACCACTTTGTGCCCAGCGCTGTTGCTCTTTAGGGGTAAAAGCATGCGCGGCTAGGCCTGCAAATCGAATCTTTCGGTTTAGATCTTCAATGTCTACGCCCAAATCTTCAACACTTTGGCTCATGACCAATGCATAGTGCTGTGGACTATGGCTGTGGTTAAACGCCACATCATTTAAATAGGGTTTACCATACTTCGTGTGACAGAGCGCTTGCGGCTGTATTTCGCGTTTTACATACTGACTGAGCTGCTGTAAGCGATAGCCATGTAAGGCCTGTTTTTGTGCTGCGATAGCATCACGGCGGCTGAGGGTATCCGCTAAAGTGACAATTTCATGAATCGGTCGACAATCTAAAACAATATCCATTCTGTATTCCATAAAAAAACCAGCACACTTAGGTGCTGGTTTTTAAGCGCTCGGCTTAGTTCCCTTGCACTAAACGACGTGCACTAATAATGCCCGGCTGCTGCTCTAAGCGTGCCAATAAACGTGATAATTGCGCTAATCCTTTGACTTCAATTAACAATTTCATATTGGCAATCCCATCTGATTCTGAAATGGTATTGACCTGACGAATATTAATTTGGTCAGAGAAAATCACTTGGGTCAGATCTTTCAATAGACCACGACGGTCATATGCTTCCACCACAATTTGTACACTTTGACCGCGAGTCGGTTGCATTTCCCAGTCGGCCTCAACGGCACGTTCGGGTTCATGGTTAATCATGCGTAGATAATCTGGACATGCCACTTTATGAATGCTGACCCCACGATTTAAAGTGATGTAGCCCCCAATCGATTCACCATGTACAGGCTGACAGCACTGTGCAATATGCAGCTCTACATTGTCTAAACCATCAATTAAAATTCCATGTGCCGACAAGGTATGACTCGCACGCGGATTTAAAGTGGGTTTAAGCACCAGTTCAGGTTCATCCTGATCGAGATGCATATGACGATTAACCTGATTAATCAAGGCATGCAAGCTGACATCACCATTGACCAAAGCAATGAGAATGTCATCACCAGTTTTGACATTGAAATGGTTACAGTAGTCTGCCAAATCAATACTTTTAGGATGAATCGCCAAGCGTGATAATTCTTTATTCAGAATTTCACGACCCACTTCAAGATTTTTGCTGCGGTCTTGCTGACGGAACCAATGGCGTAATTTGTCACGTGCGCGTGCGGTTTTAATATAGCCAAGCGAATTGACCAACCAATCACGATTCGGTTCACGATCTTTTTTGGTTAAAATCTCAACCTGTTCCCCTGTTTTTAGGGTATAGGTCAGTGGTACATAACGTTGGTTAACCCGGGCTGCATAGCACTTGTTGCCTACTTCAGTATGCACATGATAGGCAAAATCGAGTACGGTTGAACCACGTGGCAATTCTTTAATATCACCATCACGGCTAAAGACGTAGATCTTCTCAAAATCTTCAAACTCTTGAATCTGTTCAAAGTTTTCTTCAGTGTCTTGCTCTTTATGCGCGCTAGCATCGTTACGCTCTTGATAGTGTTCTAGCACTGAGCGCAATGAATGTAAACGATGGTTAAAGGAGCGGTCAGTGGTTTTACCCCCCTCTTTATAGTTAAAGTGCGAACAAACCCCAAGCTCTGCTTCATCATGCATCGATTGGGTACGAATTTGTACTTCAAGCGATTTGTTTTCCGCAATCACTGCGGTATGCAACGAACGGTAGCCATTGGCTTTAGGATTGGTAATATAGTCATCAAATTGATGCGGAATATGACGCCACATCTGATGCACAATGCCTAACGTGTGATAGCACTCAGGCACTGTTTTCACCAACACCCGTACCGCACGAATGTCATATAACTGGTCAAAACTTAAGTTTTTACTCTTCATCTTACGGTAGATGGAGTAAATGTGTTTGACCCTGCCGTTAATTTCGGCCTCAATCCCATGTTCGGACAAAGCACTTCTTAAGCTGTCAATGACATACTGAATATACTGTTCGCGCTCTAAACGTTTTTCATTTAACAGCGATGCAATTTCTTTATAGCGCTCAGGGGCTAAGTAGCGAAAGGCTAAATCTTCTAATTCCCATTTGAGCTGTGCAATACCTAAACGGTGTGCAAGAGGTGAGTAAATGGTGAGAATCTCACGCGCAACGCGTTCCTGACGATCACGTGGCGATTTGGCCAATTCACGTAAGGCATAAGTACGTTCTGCCAGTTTAATCAGTACCACGCGGACATCTTCAGTCACTGAAATCAGCATTTTATAAATGCCTGTTAAATGTTCACGCTGGTTATTGTTAAAGTGGTCTTCTAAACGCTTATTTTTCTCAATCAGTTCCGACAGCTTACCCATGGCCAAGGTGCCTTTGACCAAGTCATAGACATTTTGACCAAAGCGCTCTTTTACCTGCTCTAAAGAAATCAAGTCTTCACGAATGCTGCGATACATCATCGCTGCTGAGAGGGTGTCTTCATCTACATACAGGTGCGCCAAAATATTGGCAATTTCAAGCCCTGTATAGAAGGTGTTGCCACGATGTTGGATTTTGCTGGTCAGCTCTTGGGTTAAGGTAAACTGCGCCACTTCTTCAAGTTGGGTCAGTGCTGCTCCATCAAAAATGCCCCGCACACGATCTAGCCATTCGGCTAGATCTTGCTGAGCTTGTTCGGCATGCTCAACAGTCGTTTCCAGTGGCAATTCATGTAATCGTCCTGGAAGCTGTTCACGTACTGTGACCATACCCGTCTCCTAATTGTTTTATACGCTGTATCATATTATAAAATTATAAGTCGTCTATTTCATGCTTTTTAAATAAGGCAATTGATTCTACATGTCCAGTATGTGTAAACATATCCATCACACCCGCTTGAATCAAGTGATAACCGTGTTCTGCCAATACTTTAGCATCTCGCGCTAAAGTTGCAGGGTTACAAGACACATAAACGATACGATTTGCACCAAAGTTGGGCACATAGTGCATTACCTGCTCCGCACCTGAGCGTGGTGGATCGATCAATAAGGCATCAAAACCTTGTTTTGCCCAAGATTGGTGCGAAAAATCTTGCGTTAAGTCCTGCGCGTAGAAATGTACCTGCTTGATTGCATTACGTTGGGCATTTTCTGTGCCACGCTTCACCATTTCTTCGCTCCCTTCCACCGCAATCACTTCACCTTGTTCACCTACACAACGTGCAAGCGGTAAAGAGAAGTTGCCTAAACCACAAAATAGGTCGAGAACTCGCTCGCCCGGCTGCAAGTTAAGCAATTGACATGCCAACTCAACCATTTTAGGGTTAACTGTTGAATTTACTTGAGTAAAATCGTGCGGATGGAAGCCAAATTCAACCTCAAAATGAGGTAGGGCATAGTGTAAACGCATGGCCTGATCAGGCTGATCAATACGCTTTAAGCTCTCAGGACCTTCAGCCTGCACATACAACTGCCATCCTTTTGCTTGGCTAAATTGGGTCAGTTGCGCTATGTCATGTGCAGTGAGCGGCTGTAAATGACGAACCAGCAGTGCAATGTCTTGGTCCCCCATGGCCAATTCGATATGACCAATATGCGCTTTGCTGTCGAGACTTTGTAACAGCTGCTTTAAACGGGTCAGCGAACCAAAGGCTTGATCCAAAATCAAGCAACGATCAATCGAGGTTAATTTATTGCTTTGGCGCTCGCGAAAACCCACCACCAATTTGTCTTTCGCAGGCAAGTAGCGTACCCCTACACGGGCTTTACGACGGTAATCTTCACGTTCAGAACGAATCGGCGCCAACCATTGCTGCGGCGTTAAACCAGCAAAGTGGCTTAAATGTGAGGCCAATACCTCTTGTTTGAGGCGAATTTGCTCGTCTTTGGCAATATGTTGCATATTGCAACCGCCACAAACCTCAATATGTGGACACGCCGGTTTTACCCGTAATGCAGATGGCTCACTCAATAAAGCTGTACAGTCTGCTTCTTCTAAACGTTTGACCACATTGGTGATTTTGGCTTGAACAGTCTCACCCGGCAAGGCGCCAGTAATAAACACTTTTTTGCCGTGTTTTTCAGTTGGATGATCCGGATGGCAACCATAATGCGCTATCCCTCGTCCTTCATGTGATAGCGATTCAACCTGAAAAATGTAGCTGGGTTGTTGCGTGGGACGAGGTTTAGCTCTGTGTTTCATGGATACCTAATTTCTATCTGGGGAGAAGTCTGTCGCAGTAAATGCGGTATGTTGTGCATTGGCACGCCATACAGCCAAAAATTCTGAGTGTTGGGCTTGGCCGGCTAAATATTGAATCGTATGCTGAATCCAGACACGATGATCTTCAGGATTAAGGAAACCTTTGAGTAGGCTCCAACGTAAAAAGACTAGCCAAGTATTGAGTACATCGCCTTCACAATAACTGGTCAGTTGTTGCCACTGCCCTTGTGCTACATATTCAGGAATATGGTAGCCGGGTAAGCCACGCTTTCCGGGGAAACCGAGTAAGTGAGCAATATCGTCGAGCTTTTGGAAGTTACGTCCGTTAAACATCGCCATAACGTCCATTAAGTCGACATGGCGCTGATGATAACGGTTCTGATAGTTATTATAACGCTTTTGGTTATCAATTTCGCCCTGATCGAACAAGCTTGGTGCACTCAGACCATGATACATGGCCCGATACAGGATCACAGGCAAGTCAAATTGTGAACCATTCCAACTGACTAAGGTCGGATGACGCTTGTCAAAGATGGATAAGAATTTTTGTAAAATCTCATATTCAGTGAAGTGTTGCTGGCTAAATGAAAACAGTTTCATTTGACCTTGTTCATCAATCCACAATCCTGAGATACACACAATTTCATGTAAAGGTAAACGTTGAAAATCGCTGCCTGAATCTTGACGACGCAACTTACTCAGCGCAGCATCAAGATCAGCTTCAGGCAAATCGAGGCCATACAGATGCGCACCTGATTTTCGATCGGTTAATGTTTCAATATCAAAAACTAATACAGGTAAACGCATCATTGATCGCCTTTATTTTGGTTATTCTGGGTCTTGTACAGAGAACAAACCGGTAGAGAGGTAACGGTCGCCACGGTCGCACACAATACACACAATCACAGCGTCGGGATGTTCTTCAGCCAATTTCACTGAAGCCCACACCGCACCACCAGATGAAGTCCCCGCGCTAATGCCTTCTTGCTGTGCCAATTTACGCATGGTTTTTTCCGCTTCAATTTGCGGAATATCCATAATACGGTCAACACGCTTGCGTTCAAAGATGGTCGGTAAATATTCTTCTGGCCAACGACGAATACCCGCAATTGAAGAACCATCTGAAGGTTGTAAACCCACAATTTGAATATCTGGATTCATCTCTTTTAGGTATTTTGACACCCCCATAATGGTGCCTGTAGTGCCCATTGAGCTGACAAAATGGGTAATTTTACCGCCCGTTTGCTGCCAAATTTCAGGCCCTGTGGTCAGGTAATGGGCTTCAACGTTATCTGGATTACCAAACTGATTGAGTACTAAGCCTTTGCCTTCTTGTTCCATTTGTAAGGCTAAATCGCGTGCACCTTCCATGCCCTGCTCTTTGGTCACTTCAATCAGCTCAGCACCATAAGCACGCATCGCATCTTTGCGCTCACGGCTCATGTTGTCTGGCATAATTAACACCATTTTATAGCCACGCATAGCAGCGACCATCGCTAAGGCGATCCCTGTATTTCCACTCGTCGCTTCAATTAGTGTATCACCCGGTTGAATACGACCACGCTTTTCTGCTTGCATGATCATGTTATAGGCAGGACGATCCTTGACTGAACCTGCTGGGTTATTGCCTTCCAATTTGGCCAATACGGTCGCTTGAGTATGATTTGCCAAACGCTGTAGACGCACTAAGGGAGTCTTTCCGACATAATGGTCTAACAAAAATTCGTCTGCTTGAAAATCAGGGGTTGTGTTCATTGTCTGCACCTTGATCGAGGTGCGCCTATTGTAGGGAAAAATGCGTGATTCTGCACTCTTTTGGCATGCTTTTTATTCAAGCTGCTTAAAGCATCATCAGTTTTAAATAAAGCGTGTTAAACTTCAGCTCAAACAAAAGCCGCATTCTTGATCATGTCAAATATTAATAAAAAGTTATTTAAGCGCTTACACTTAAATCATGCTTATGGACAATTGATTGCGCTCATTTTCGTGCCAATCATGATTTTGGCCTGCGTGGGTGCGGCCTTGGTGTTGATTGAAACCTCCAACGCAGCGAAAGCACAGCAACGCCAAATGGCGATTGCGATTTTAACCCGTTTTCAGACCCCTGCTGAGCAAGCACTAACCTTACTCAATTATTATCCGCTGGACTATGATCATGGTCGCACCTTTATGCAAACCATGATGAATAACAAGCACGTCATCCGTACCGCCATTATTGATGCTGAGCAAAACGTTCGTGTCAGCCTTGGTGACCCAACACCTTTTCATTGGCCAACAGCCGCCAAGAATGCCACCTTTTTGGGGCCTGTTGCACATCAAGACAGTCATATTTATGGCATGGCGATTCATCAGTCACCCAATAAAACTGCGTGGCTGATGATTGAACTCGACAACCAACCGCTGCAACTTGCCCGCTATCGGGTGTTAATTGTGTTGATTGCCACCGGACTCTTAACTTTATTGTTGCTGTTGCTGTGTCTGAATTTCTACTCACAGCGTTGGATTGCACCCATGTACGAGATTCGGATGCAATTGCAACGCCTCAATGCCGACACCTTAGATCAGCACATGGTGATTAACAGCACCGGTGAACTGCGCTTATTACAGCGTGATATTGCCAATGTGGTCAAACGCTTACATGGCAGCTTTTTAGAACTGCGTGAACACACCGAACAAACTGAGGATGATTTACGCCGCACGTTAGATACACTGGAAGTGCAAAACATTACCTATCGTCAGGCGCGTGACCAAGCGATTCAAGCCAACCAATCTAAGTCGGTGTTTTTGGCCAATATTAGTCATGAGTTAAGGACACCGCTCAACAGTATTGACGGTTTTATTCATCTACTTTTGCGTCAGGGCAACTTAAGTACTGAACAAAATTTATATCTACAAACCATCCGTAAATCCTCTGCACATTTATTGGCTTTAATTAATGATGTGTTAGATTTTTCTAAAATTGATGCCGGTAAACTCGAACTCGAAACTGCACCTTTTGACCTAGAAGAAGCCATTTTTGATGTGATGGACATGCTGTCGCCTTTGGCTGCACAAAAGCAAATCGCGATGGCATTTTATTATGCTGACAACGTGCCGCAAAACGTGATTGGCGATGCGTTACGCTTTAAACAAATTCTGACCAATTTAATTTCCAATGCAATTAAATTTACCCCAGATGGTGAAATTATTGTGCGCGTCCGCATTGAACATGATGATATCAATCAATGTGTCTTGCATTTTAGCGTGCAAGACAGCGGCATAGGCTTAAGTGGGACCGACCGTAAAAAACTCTTTGAATCGTTCTCGCAAGGTGATGCCTCAGTGACGCGCCAATTTGGAGGTACAGGACTTGGCTTGGCCATTTCCAAGCAATTGGTACAACTGATGCACGGTCAAATTGGCTTTGAGGACAATCAAGAGCGTGCGCCTACTGAAAAAGGTTCCACATTCTGGTTTACCGCGCTATTTAATATCAATGAAGATGATTTCATGCCGCATCCTGACTTAAGTCATATGCATGTATTGTCTTACTTGGCACACCCAGCCACGGCGAATGTATTACGTCATTATTTAGAAAATTATGGCGTACAACATCATGAATCGAGTTCGATTTTAGAGTTATTTAGTGATCTGAATCAGCTCGATGAAAATGAAACTACTTGGCTCATTGTCGATCATAGCGGTGATACCGAGGCCATGCTCAAAGAAATCCGCAGTCGTTATCGCGGCAAGCTGGCGGTCTATGGGTATCAGATGCAGCTTGAACCGAATATGTTAAATGCCCATCACGCCCGTGCCTTATATCAACCCTTAAGTCGTAGTGCCTTGATTCAACTATTAAATAATCAAGCGCCTGTGGTGGCAGAAGAAATCGTTGAATTTAATGGCCAAGGCTTACATGTTTTGGCCGTAGACGACCATTTGCCTAACCTGATTGTGCTCGAAGCCTTGTTGGCTGAACTGAATGTACGCATGACTCGGGCTTTAAGTGGGCAAGAGGCGTTGGAGCTGTTAGAGCAGCGTCTACAAAAAGGCGAAGCAGGCTTTGATTTGGTGTTTATGGATATTCAAATGCCGGTGATGTCAGGGATTGATACGACACGTGCCATTCGCGCTTTAGAGTCGACCTTAGATCAGGAACAGCATAAGCGTTTACCGATTATTGCCCTCACTGCACATGCACTCGCTGACGAAAAACAGCGTTTATTGCAAAATGGCATGGATGACTATGTCACCAAGCCAATTCAAATTGAACAGCTGATTCAGATTCTAACGCAATGGACCAGTCAACACTTCCATGGCAAAACTCTAGGTCGTGAGAGTCTCGTCCATGAGCAACCTGACACCGAGATTTTAGATTGGCAGCAATGCTTGCAATTGGCAGCCAATAAAGAAGATCTTGCCCTCGACTTGCTCACAATGTTAACCGACAGTTTTGCTAAAGAAGCCCATGAAATGCAAGAGTTAATTGAGCTCGAAGATTTCCCACAGCTTGAACATGTACTCCATCGTCTTTATGGCGCGAGTCGCTACGTGGGTACACCACAACTTCAACGCGTCAGTGGTGAATTTGAGCAATTTGTCTCGACTTTACGTAAAGAACGTCGCCTCGCAGATGAGGCATTTATTGAAGAAACCTTGCAACGTTTCCAACACTTACAACAGGTGATGCAACACGTTCGTGATGCCGCACAGTTGGTGTTTAATGGTCTTGGATCACGCTAAGACCAAAGCGTAATGCGAAATGACCGCACTGTCATGTATCATGGCTGTGCTCATGTTATGCTCAATGCATAAAGATAATAAAGAGTCATAAGAAGATGCGCTTAATTGATGTAGAGTACCAAAACCATGTGGCGATTGTGCGTTTAAATCGGCCTAAAAAACGCAATGCCATGAGTTTTGAACTATTAAAACAACTGCTTCAAACTGCAGAACAGCTGAAGAAAAATCGCCACCTACGCTGCGTTATTTTGACTGGTGAAGCACAGGTATTTAGTGCAGGCATTGATTTAGCCGACTTAAATAGCTCCAAAAACATGCTATTTGCCACTTGGCAACAAATTAAGCCGGGTCAAAGTTTATTCCAAAAAGCATTTTTAGTGTGGCAACAATTGCCTTTCCCTGTCATTGCAGCCATTGAAGGTTTCTGTTTTGGCGCCGGCATGCAATTGGCCTTAGCCGCAGATATTCGAATTGCCCACCCTGAAACGCAAATGTCGATTATGGAAAGTCGTTGGGGGCTCGTCCCCGATATGGGACTAACACGCTCACTTAAAGGATTGATTCCGATTGATTTGGCCAAAGAACTCACATTAACAGCTCGTGTGTTTGATGGCCAATATGCCAAAGACATTGGCTTGGTCACGCATGTCTCATCTACGCCCTTAGCACACGCCTTAAAGCTTGCTGAAGAAATGAGTCAACGTTCACCAGATGCATTAACAGCTGCCAAACAAGTGCTTGATGCCATGCTGCACATTCCGCAGCACTCATTACGCTTAGAAAAAATATGGCAACTTAAATTACTGTTGGGTAAAAACAGTCGCTTAGCACGCCAAAAAGACAAACATCCAGACATTCAATTTTTACCACGTCAATATTAATTTAATAGAGGGAATTTATGCAGTTTGATCAGCACACACCCATTGCGTTCTTAGGCATGGGCTTAATGGGCACGCGTATGGCCAAACGCCTCTTGAATGCAGGCTTTGAGGTTGCCGTATGGAACCGTAGCCCTCAAGCCTGTGAGCCGCTCATCAACCTCGGGGCCAAGCAACTCGATTTGCGCCAAATTGGCGACTATCCCGTGGTGTTACTGTGTGTTGCTGATGACACTGCGGCAGAGAATGTCTTTACACAGATCCAAGCCCATTTACGTGCCCACCAGATCATTGTCGATTTTTCTAGTTTATCGGTGAGCATGACCCAGCATCTCGCACATGCTGCTGCAACACAGCAAGTCACCTGGATTGATGCACCCGTTTCGGGTGGTACCGTCGGTGCTGAACAAGGCAGCTTGGTGGTCTTTGCGGGGGGTGATGCCGCCACCATTGAACAATTACAGCCAATCTACGCTGTATTGTCACAACGCGTCACCCGTATGGGGGAATCAGGCACCGGACAAGCCACCAAAATTTGTAATCAATTGATTGTTGCAGCCAATAGCACTTTGATTGCCGAGGCTGTGGCTTTAGCCCGTCAGGCTGGCGTAGACACCCAGCTACTTGCACCAGCACTTGCAGGTGGGTTTGCAGATTCCAAACCTTTTCAAATTTTAGCCCCTCGCATGGCAGCACATTGCTTTGAACCGGTGCAATGGAAGGTACAAACCCTAAGCAAAGATTTAAATAATGCGCTCCAACTGGCCCATAAATTCAATTTGGCCATCCCCGTTGCAAGCCAAGCACTGCAACAGCTGCGTCAGCATCAACAGCAAGGCCATCACGATGCCGACTTAGCCACCATCATTCAACACGTTGAGCAATAAAGGAGCAGATCATGATCCAATTGGCGGTTAACCTGTCCATGATTTTTACTGAAGTGCCATTGCTTGAGCGCTTTGCCTTAGCCGCTCAACATGGCTTTAAACATGTTGAAATTCAGTTTCCTTATGAGCTCAGTATTGAAGCGATTCAACAACAGTTGACAGAACATCAGCTGACATTATGTCTGATTAATGTGCCTGCAGGCGATTTGATGCAAGGCGGCAATGGGCTTGCCGGTGTGCCGGGGAACGAGGTGGCTTTTCGCCATGCTGTAGAACAGGCCATCTCTTATGCACAAGCCCTGCAAGTACCGCGTGTGAACATTTTGGCAGGCCGTCAGCCCCTAGACGCTGACCTATTACCTTGCTTACGTACTTTACGCAGCAACCTCAAAATTGCTTGCCAGTTGCTGCATCAGGCAGGCATTCAGCCGGTGATGGAAATGATCAATGGCACCGACATGCCACGTTTTTTGCTACAAAATATTGCCCAAGCTCAAGAGATGCTTGAAGCCGTGCAGCATCCTGCGCTTAAACTCCAATATGACTGCTACCACATGGCCATGATGGGTGAGGATGTTCTGCAGGCATTAATAGAGAATATTGAAAACATTGCACATATTCAATTTGCTGACTATCCAGGACGCCATGAGCCGAGCACAGCAGATCTCGACTATCAGGCCATTTTTGCGTACTTACAGCAGAGTGACTACAGCGGTTTCGTGGCGGCTGAATATCGACCTAAGCAACACTCTACAGCCTCTTTTGCTTGGAAAACGCAATTTTTCCCAAGTCTTTAAGCTGCTGTGGAAATAACCAATTTGAAATTTAGCACCAAATTCGCTATATTAGACCATGAGTTATTGTCTGGAATTTTTACCCTTTATGAATTTAGAACCATCGCCCAGCGCTTCTAATTCTCACGATCTTGCCATGAATTCTCAAACTAAAGACGTACAGGCGTGCTTAAACGTCGTACGCGAAGCTTTAGAAGATGTTAAAGCGAAAGATATCGTGACTTTAGATGTCAGCACAATCAGTAATGTTGCAGATGCTATTGTCATTGCGAGCGGCACATCAACCCGTCACCTTAAAGCGCTTGTAAATAACGTGGCTGAAGAAGCACGTAAAGCAGGTTTCCGTCCGCTTGGTATTGAAGGCGAACGTGATGCTGAATGGATCTTAATTGATCTTGGTTTCGTTGTAGTACATGCAATGTTGCCAACAGCACGTAAATTCTACGACTTAGAAAGTTTATGGCGTACTGCTCCAGAAACTCAAGCGTAAATCATAAAAGCGATCTTCAAGGTCGCTTTTTTATTGTGCATAGAAAAACCGCCCGAGGGCGGTTTTTTCATACGGCAGACTCACACTCAGCACACAAACTTAGTGCCCTGTACCATTAATGGCTTTGGTCATGTCTTCTACCACTTTCTTCGCATCACCGAAGATCATCATGGTCTTGTCGTTATAGAACAAGTCATTGTCTAGACCAGCATAACCCGTTGCCATAGAACGTTTGATCACCATAATCGTACGTGCTTTATGTGCTTCAAGAATCGGCATGCCATAAATTGGAGAACTTGGATCGTCTTTCGCTGCTGGGTTCACCACGTCGTTTGCACCAATCACCAGTACCACGTCTGTTGCAGGGAAGTCAGAGTTGATTTCATCCATCTCTAAAATATCTTCATACGGTACGTCTGCTTCAGCAAGCAAAACGTTCATATGACCTGGCATACGACCTGCGACGGGGTGAATTGCAAAGCGTACTGTGACACCTTGTTCTTTCAACAAATTTGCTAATTCTTTTACTGCATTTTGTGCACGACCTTGCGCCATACCATAACCCGGTACGATCACAACGCTGTCCGCATTTGACATTAAGAAGCCCGCATCGTCTGCAGAACCTGAACGGTGATTACGTGGCGCTTTATCGCCTGCCGCTGCCACTGGTGCTGCACCGCCCATTGAACCACCAAACAAGACGTTGATGATTGAACGGTTCATTGCTTTACACATGATGTAAGACAGAATCGCACCTGAAGAACCCACAAGCGAACCTGCAACGATCAACATGTTGTTTTCTAAAGTGAAACCAATACCTGCTGCTGCCCAACCTGAGAATGAGTTCAGAAGCGATACCACCACTGGCATATCACCACCACCGACTGGCGCAATCCAAACCCAACCAAATACAAGTGCAAGCGCTGTCATTGCCCAGAATGCAGTCATATCCCCTGTTAAGAAGAATTGGATACCAAAACCAAGCATTGCAAGGAAAATGATCGCTTGAACAGGTTTCACCCATGCACCAGAAATGGTTTTTGCCCATTTCTTCGCAGCCAATTTACCGTAAGCAAACACAGATGCAGTAAAGGTAATCGCACCCACGAAACAGCCGACAAACAATTCAAATAAATGAACTTTGCTCATCGCGTGGAAAGACACACCATTGGCAGCGAGTAAATCAGGACCCAATTCAACCAATTTGTTGTTATGGATAATCGCAGCGACTGCAATTAAAACTGCAGCCAAACCCACCAATGAGTGCATGAGCGCTACAGTTTCAGGCATTTGCGTCATTGGAACAGTACGTGCGCGAGCAATACCCACCACCGCACCAAGCACCATTGCACCGACAATCATCCATACCACTGGGCTTTCCGCCACAAAGAATGTGGTGATCACAGCAATCGCCATTGCGATCATGCCGTAACGATTACCTGCGATTGCCGTTTTTGGACCTGACAAACCACGTAAAGTTAAGATAAAAAGAATGGCACCAACAAGATAGAACCAATTTGCATATTCACGAATGAATTCCATCGATTAGCCCTCTTTCTTCTTTGCTTTTGGTTTAAACATTTCCAGCATACGTGCTGTCACTGCGAAACCACCAAAAATATTAATACTTGCCAAGAACACAGCAATTGCACCAAGTACACTTACCACGTTAATGGTTTGGAAATCGACATTGCCTTCTACACCAACCATCGGTAGACCCACAGTCTGAATCATCGCACCGACGATAATGATCGAAGAAAGTGCATTGGTTACTGCCATCAACGGCGTATGTAATGCAGGTGTTACACCCCAAACCACGTAGTAACCTACGAAGATTGCAAGGACAAAAATAGTAATTGTTTCAACCATGACTGTTCTCCTTAACCACGCTTCAACAGCACTTGGCCGCCATGAGTGACAAGTAAGGCTTTTTGGATTTCATCTTCTTGGTTGAGTACGAAGTTTTTATCTGCATCAAAAAGCGTTTCAACAAAGTTATAGACGTTACGTGCGTACAGTGCCGATGCTTCAGTCGATACTGTTGATGGAATATTTGGAATACCCAAAATTTTCACACCATTGTCAGTCACAACTGTTTCACCGCACTTCGAGCCTTCTACGTTACCGCCCGATTCCACTGCCATGTCCAGAATCACTGAACCTGGTTTCATCTTGGCAACCGTTTCTGCTTTGATTAAACGCGGTGCATCACGACCGGGTAGCAATGCTGTAGTAATCACGATATCTGCATTTGAAACCGCCTTATCAACGATAATCGCTTGATCACGAATGTATTCTTCACCCGGCATCCAGCCATAACCATTTTTTGCAGCATCAGCGGCTTTTTGTTGCTCTTCAGCTGACATGGGTACGTCTAACCATTTACCGCCTAAAGATTCAACTTGCTCTTTTGCCGTTGGACGTAAATCTGTTGCTTCAACCACAGCACCGAGACGTTTTGCAGTTGCAATCGCCTGTAAGCCTGCAACACCGACACCCATAATCACCACACGTGCAGGTTTTACGGTACCTGCCGCAGTCATCAGCATTGGGAACATACGTTGGTACTCTGCTGCCGCAAGCAATACTGACTTATAACCCGCAAGGTTGGCTTGAGAAGACAACACGTCCATGTTCTGTGCACGCGACAAAGTACGTGGTAACAGTTCAAGGGCAAATGCAGACACATTTTGTGCCGCGAATTGATCAAGCTCTGTGTTGCGGTATGGGTCAAACATCGCCACAACTGTACTGTTGCTTGGCAATTTTTGAATTTCTGCGCCAAGTGGTGCACGAACTTTCAAAATAATCTGACTGCCGGTATAGGCATCATCCGTCAGTTGGGCACCCACTTGTTCATAGGCACTATCGATATAGGCAGCATTTACGCCTGCACCACGTTCGATGACCACGCGATGACCGGCGCTGACCAATTTCTTTACTGTCTCTGGCGTTGCCGCGACACGATTTTCACCGATCACGGTTTCGGCTGGAATTCCAATCTGCATGAGCATTCCTCAGGCTAATTCTTGTCAAGCAAACATCACACCTTGCGATGTTTTCCCTCAGGTTTTTTTGTTGATTTTTTGGATTTTAATAGAAATTTTTTCTATTTCTACCTAGTATTTATTTAATAAATATATGAAACATGAACCCATGATTCATAAAAAAAATGGTGCGATCTAAAATTTATTGTGCTTTCAGTTCTAGCATCAAGGCTGAGATTTAAATCCTAAAATACGTATTTTTTATCTTTATCTATTATGTAGCTGCAGTGTTAGCGCCTCGTTTATACCAACTTTTGGCATTGGGTTTGCCCCATATAGCCTCACCCTCATATGGCGAAAAGATAAGCACAGTCTAATATTTAAGCAACCCATACCTCTTCCAAATACACTTAAGCGACTCATAGCATCAATTTGGCCCGCACTTGAGCTTGAAGGGAGAGATTGCAGCAAAACTTAAGTCATTACAGCATACAATTCACGCTAAAACAGCCCATGCCTGGCCGCTAAAATCATGCTGCTATACGGCAAAGGTCGAAGGTATCAGCAAAACTGGAGGAAAAAAAAATTCAGCATCATTTTTTTGATTGATATTGCAGCGGTTTTTTTTAGCGCAACACGCCTAAAAACGCACCAAATTAGCGCAAATTATATACAAATAAGAATCTTCACTCCAACTTTTAGTTATATAAATAAAAGAGGAATGTTTTCTCAAGTCTAAAGAATCAGTGGCATAATTGTGTTCAAATCTCAGTCGAATTCGCCCTACATGTTCAACTGAAGCTCCTTTAATCTGACACAAGCGGCCTGTTTTGGTGTCTCTCTTGGCGTTGTTTTCATCATGAAACTTAGGCTCAGTGCTCACCAAATTGGTGCGCTTTTCGCCATTTTGGCGGCATTTTTATTTAGTACCAAAGCGATTTTTATTAAACAGGCCTATGCCCTGTCGCCTTTGGTCGATGCAACCGTGTTGGTGGCCTTACGTATGGCCTCTGCCTTGCCCTTTTTCTTGCTGATTGCTTGGCTCAGCCGTCAACAACGTACGCCACTTCGGCCTATGGATTGGCTGCTTTTATGGACTGCGGGTCTACTTGGCTACTATTTTTCGAGTTGGCTTGATTTTATGAGCCTGATGTATATCAGCGCCTCTTTAGAACGTATTATTTTATTTTTATATCCAACCCTGACAGTGTTGGCCTCAAGCGTATTATTTAAACACACTTTGCAGCTTAAGACCTTGGTTGCAATCGCATTGAGTTATGGCGGCACGGTACTGGTCATGTTACAAGAACAGGCCAATACGCCACATAACGATGCCTTTTGGATAGGGGCGAGTCTCGCCTTTGCCAGTGCCGTGTGTTTTGCAGCCTATTTGTTGATGACACCACGCTTAATTGAAAAGTTTGGTTCTTGGCATTTTAATGGCCTTGCCCTCAGCATTGCCTGTATGGGCACCTTGGTCCATTTTGGCTTGGCTACACCGCAACCTATACAGCTCATTACACAGTTGCCCAGCAGCGTCTTGTACTATGGCTTGGCCTTAGGGGTGTTTGTCACCGTACTGCCCACTATTTTAATGGCACAAAGTATTCAACGCTTAGGGCCTGCTCAATCTGCCATGATTGCCTCTATTGGCCCTATTCTGACCATTCTCTTGGCGACCCTGTTTTTAGGTGAACATTTAAATGCCCTACAATGGCTAGGGTGCGGTTTAAATATTGTTGGGGTATTGATGATTACCCTGTCTAAACGTAAACGGGCTTAAGGAATTGCCAATGTCAGCTGCTGTCGATCTGAGTCAAGATAAAACGTTATTGTGGTTAATGGCAATCAGCTGTGGCCTGTGTGCGGGCACCAATTACTATTGCCAACCGTTGATTCACTCGATTCAAGCTGCCTTTCAAGTGCCTGAATCCCAAGTCGCGCTCACCGTGACCTTTGCCCAAGTGGCCTATGCCCTAGGTTTACTGTTTATTGTGCCGCTAGGCGACATGGTCAATAAACGTAAGTTTATTCCATTGCTGATGCTGCTTGCAGCCTGTGGCCTGTTTATCTCTGCACTGTCTGAAAATCTGTATATGCTTTGGGTAGGCACGATTATGGCCAGCCTATTTTCGGTGGCAGCACAAGTGCTTATTCCATTTGCAACCATGGCAGTGAAGCCTGAAAAAATGGGTCAGGTGATTGGTTTTTTGATGAGCGGCTTACTGGTGGGCATTTTACTCTCGACCAGTGTGGCAGGTATTTTGTCGGAGCTGGTTCACTGGAAAGCCATCTACGTGCTCAGTGGCAGTCTGATGCTCCTGTTGGCATGGCGACTCAAGCAACGTCTGCCTTATTTATTGCGTTTAAACATTAGCTATGCAGCGATTTTTAAGTCTATGGGCAGTTTGGTGGCTCAGGAGCCACGTCTGGTACTGAGAGCGAGTATTGGCGCATGCTGTTTTGCTGCAATGAGTATTTTATTTTCCACCATTGCCGTATTGCTGAGTGCAGCACCCTTTGGCTTGTCCGATATGTGGATCGGGATTGTGACCTTGGTTGGCGTGTTTGGTGCCTTATCCAGCAGCCGTTTAGGACGCTTTGCCGATGCAGGTCAAACTCAACTTCTCACTGGATTGGGGCTACTTACGCTCGCCTTAAGTTGGGGGCTGTTATACAGTGGTGCATCTTCCCTGTTGGCCTATATTTGCGGTTATGCCGTGATTAATCTAGGCTTAGCGATGGTACATACCGCTAATCAAGGGATTATTTTCCGTTTACGCCCTGACGCCAAATCCAGAATCAATGCCATTTATATGACCGCATATTTTATGGGGGGTGCCTTCGGCTCTGCACTCGGAATCTATGCCTGGCATCATGGTGGTTGGGCCATGAGCTGTGGAGTGGGTTTGGCTTTAGTCAGCCTTGCCGCTGGCTTTGCATTCTGGGATCGCTGGCACCTGAAACATTTGTCCCATGTTTAAGGCTGTCGATTTCGCCTCAAAAGCCGTATAATGCCGCGCTCTTGTTGTTCAGTCGCTTATAGGTTCTTATGTCTGCCATCCAATCTTTACAGCCTCGTATTTCAGTCGCGCCGATGATGGATTGGACGACCAAAGACTATCGTTTTTTCGCGCGTTTATTTAATCCTAATGTGATTTTATATACCGAAATGGTGACCACAGGTGCCATTATTCACGGTGATGCCAAGCGTCATTTAGACTTTAACCAAGAAGAACAACCGATTGTGTTACAACTTGGCGGCTCAAATCCTCAAGATTTAGCGCTATGTACCAAGATGGCACAAGATTGGGGCTATAACGAAGTCAACCTGAATGTGGGTTGCCCAAGTGACCGCGTACAAAACAATAAAATTGGCGCGTGCCTCATGGCAGAGCCTGACCTTGTTGCAGAATGTATTGCTGAAATGCGAAATGCTGTCGATATCCCTGTGAGCGTGAAGCATCGTATTGGGATTGATGATATGCACTCTTATGAAGAGATGCTGCATTTTGTCGACACTGTGGCCAAAACTGGTTGTAACAACTTTATCGTGCATGCGCGTATTGCCTTGCTACAAGGTTTATCCCCTAAAGAAAACCGTGAAGTGCCGCCACTACGTTATGAAGATGTGTATCGTTTAAAACAAGATCGTCCTGATTTAATCATTGAAATTAATGGCGGCATTAAAACCTTTGCCGAAACCCAAGAACATTTAAAGCATGTCGATGGGGTGATGATTGGGCGTGAGGCGTATCACAACCCGTATCTGTTGGCAGAATTAGGCCAGCTGTGGAATTTAGACGCGCCAGATCGTTTTGAGATTATGTCTGAAATGATGCCGTATATTGCTAAGCGTCTAGCCGAAGGTGCACCACTTTCGATTATTACGCGTCATATTTTAGGTTTATTCCAAAACTTACCCGGCGCGCGTAAATGGCGTCAGGCGTTAAGCGGCGGCAATGCCAAAACCTTAAAAGATGTTGAAACTGCGATCATCAATATGCAAGATGCGATCAAACGCACCGAAGATTATCTACGTGAGCATCAAGTACAACCTTAACTGCTGCATTAAAAAAGCCCCATATGAATGGGGCTTTTTATTTTAAACTTGACCACAGGCCTCTTGATAATAATGCAAATCGTTGGCGCTCCAATCTTGCGCCATGTTACGCAGCTGTACAGGACTTAATACCTTATAGCGGTCATATACCCCAAACATTTTCAACATGTTCATCACGACCGCAGTATTGCTTTGACCTTGGCAGCGGCGACGCACCAATTTCCATGCCCGTTCCACATCCATATACAGCAGTGATGAGGTCACACCGTTATAGGCTTCAAGCACTTGGTTCTCACCAATTTTCTTAAAGAATAAGCGCTCGTAGAACGAGGCTTTCTTACTATCGACCTGAATAAAGATATGTTGAGCACGCACTTTAAAGATGGCAAATAATACCGCGCTTGAATACAAGTCATAAAACAGGTTTTGATTTTGGTAATCTTCACGAATTGCCAATGAAGATAATTCAATGCGTTTACCTGCACCAATTTTCAGGGCGTCAATATCCTGACGATAAGCGCCGTAAGCAGGTAAATTTTCATCTTGAATAATGCCAATTGTGCCAACAATGTCATCACCCTCTTTGGCAGTGAACAAGAAATTTGGGCTATCACAATACTGTGGCAAATATAAAAATGGCTTACCTTGCTTTAAATAACCGCGCTTATGGTAGTTGGTGTAAAGCAATTGACTACTCTGCAATAAGTCTTCAATTTCAGTAACTTGCTTAATCACCAATTGATCGAAATTCGTTTTAATGCGAAATAATCGACTTTCAACTAAGTTTTCTTTCATCTTTTCCCAACCCCACAATATCCCCAGATTTAAAAACACAATGAGATGGCGAATTTTGTCATTTCGGTCAATTCAGCCAAATTTTGTAGGGCTTATCTTAATAGAGAAAAGATGAAGCATTTATGACCTTTTCTAACAAATTATGCACGTTTTGTTTAAAAACCCTTAATAAAAACAAGGATTAGTCATACAGTTGCAATCAATTTGGGCTTCATCAAAACAAAGTATTACCTAAGACACATTATGTGAAAAATAACTTGATAAATTTAACATTTTTTGAACAATCTAATCCTCTTTAATTGATATAGAACTAGATAATTTTTTGTTTTTTCTGATATGTAAAAATGAACAAAAAAAAATCCCAAGTAAATTACTCAGGATTTTGATAAGAACAGCTTCAGTTGGGGTGGCAAAAACTACCTTTTTTTGTATTTTTTTGTCACAACTGTTTTGTTTTTGTGTGAATGTGATCGAGCTTTTTCAGCACTTCTGCCACCGCCACCATGGCAAAGCTTGAAGTCACCACCACGGCTGAACCATAACCGCCACAGCGTAAACCTGCACTTGGGCAAACATCTGCACTTGAGAATGGATTGTCGATTGAGTAGATACAGGTAATGCCAAATTTGTCTTTTGGTTTTTTACAGATGCCTTTGCTGCGCAACTGTGCACGTAGTTTAGCCAACATCGGGTCTTGTTCCGTCTTAGATAAGTCAGCAACACGTATCTTTAATGGATCGAGCTTGCCTCCTGCACCACCAGAAACAATTAATGGAATCTTGTTAAAACGACAGTGTAGCATCAGTGCCAATTTGGCTTTGACATCATCAATACAATCTAAAATTAAATCAGCTGAGGGAGGAAGCAACTGCTGCACATTGTCTGGGGTCAAGTAATCATCAATTAGATTGATTTTCATCCGTGGATTAATCGAACGACAACGCTCCGCCATCACCTCAATTTTTTCATGCCCAAGTGTTGAACTCATCGCGGGCAATTGACGATTAATATTGGAGGCGGCAACCACATCCATATCCACTAGGGTCAGTTCGCCAATGCCCGTACGAGCCAATGCTTCTACTGCCCATGAGCCGACCCCCCCAATGCCAATCACCACCACATGACTGCGCTCATAATGCTCAAAGGCAGTATCGCCATAAATTTTAGCCACACCGGCAAAACGGCGCTCATATTCATCATCTAAGGGTAAATCAGTCATCGCAATATCAACATGTGTACAATGGCTGCTATTTTACTGGTTTTACGCAGATAAAAAAAACCCTGAGCAGAATCAGGGAGAGGAGTGAAAAGGGGTACAGGGTCTCTCCACCATAAAAGAATTCAGGTGTGCACACAAGGTTAAGAATTAAACAAAAATCTGACTCATGCGTCACGCCATGCTGGCAGGCTCAACCGCAAAGCCTCAGCACTATTCTGCCAAAGCTGCTCAGCGAGGGCGTTTTCATCTACCTGTAAGCTCTTCGCCAAACCCTGCAATACATAAGGTAAATTGACAGGCGTATTGCGGGTACGGCTACCATCCCCAGCTTGACAGCAAATTGGGGTCATATCCGGACAATCAGTTTCAATCACAAGATGTTGCATCCCCACCGCTTGTACCACGCGATGTAACTTTTTGGCATTGGGATTGGTGATTTGTCCTGTCACCCCTAACTTAAAGCCTAACTGAATAAAGGCTTTGGCCTCCTCAACCCCTCCGCTAAAGGCATGTGCAATGCCACCGTGGGCATATTTTTGTGCTTTAAGGAGTTGCAGCACCTCTGCATGCGCCTTACGAATATGCAGTAAAATCGGCTTATCAAAGCGTTGTGCCAGTTCGACTTGGGCGCTAAAAAAGTCCTTTTGCTTGTGTAGGATCTGCGCTTGCTTATGTTGTGCTAAGAAGGTGTCTAGGCCAATTTCACCCACAGCAATGCAGGACTGCTGTTGTAACAGCTGCTCTAAATGCATCAGATCTTCAGGTACATGCTGTTCAATATAAAAAGGATGTAGACCCGGAGCAAGATGAGCTTGCGGAGCCTGTGGCAGCTGATTGACCTCTTCAGCTGTTTGTATCAAATCTGAAAAACGTGCTGCCTCTAGACCAATCAAAATCAAGTGCTTGACGCCCACCTGATAAGCCTTTTGTGCCAATTGTGCCCGATCTGCGTCAAAATCTGGCACATCAAAATGGGTATGGGTATCAAATAACGGGCCGTACATCTGCATTACTCAGCGACATTAGAGACGGGAGGTAAATATTCAGGCCCAATAATGCCTTGTAACTCTTCATACGGTAATAATAGCTTGGGTAAACCCGCCACATAAGGCCCAATTTCGTATTCGGCATACTGTAAAATCAGACCATCTTGGGCAAAGTAAAAGTTGTCACTCAGACGAAACTTCCAGGCTTGCTCATACTCAGCCACTGTATTGGCCAATTTACTGTCCATGACCCAGCTTGAAAAATGACGATGCGCCACTTGCTCAAATTTCTGTTGATCTAAGATGACCTCTTTTAGCAAAATTTGCCGATTTTCCTTTAAGTTAAAATTGGCATATTGCTGTGCACTTGAGCCATGTGCGCCGCCCAAATAACTGCTGCTGTTCAGCACCACCGTCGCACGTTCGGCTTGATCATGCAAAATGCGTGGTTTGATCATCATACTGACCTGATGATTGGCACTGAGCTGTTTTAATTCTTGATCGAGCAATGCAAAAGCCGCCACATACGGCGCAATTTTTTGTTCTAACCGCGTTTTTGCATTCAGCGGCGGTTCAGAGGTTTGAGATGAAGCTTCAGAGGCTGCTGTATTTTGCGCCGCAGGCAGCATCGCCAATTGTTGTTCAAGAAAATCTACAATTTGTGCATCTACCCAAGCATCTACCACAGGCTGATTCGTGCTTAAACGCTCGATCGTGAGCTCAGGACAATTATTGCCTTCACAGTCAGGTAAATGGATCGCAAGTTTTTCACTTTCACCCTCTAAGCGGATCGGTTCAACCGCTGCTTCAGAGGCGGCTTGCTCCACAGCAGGTGTATTGACTTGGGGTTCAGGACTGCATGCTGTAAGTGTCAGTACAAGCAGTACTCCACTGAGTGGCCATAGCGGTGCTTTCATAATCTCTCCGTTAAAACAGTGCCTGATACACATCAGGTTTTAACACACGTCGGGTTTGTTCAGCTGTGAGATACAGATCCCATTGTGGACTATTGGGGGCAATTTCATCGCTACGAAAATGTAACCCAATGCCCTGTTGATCATAAAACCATTCTGCGGTTTGCCAAGTTAATTTTTCAGGTAATGCTGAGATGGCTAAAGTTTGCTGCTGCGCTTTCCATGCCTGATAAGCGCTTTGCATGATCTGATTCATGGTCTGTTGCTGTTTGGGCGCCACAATGTGTTTTAGCTCTACGCTTTGCTGCGTATGACGATTGGCGACAAAAAAATAGACCCGATCTTTAATTTGAGTCTCGCCTTGGACACTATTGATCTGTAGCTGCACTAAAACATAGCCATTTTTTTGGTAACCTAGCTGCGTGTTTAAGTTCAAGTGATAAGGTTGATGGTGAGCGGCAGCATTTTTCCAATGTGCTGAGGCTTTGACATAACGATTTACGACTTGCTGTAAACTCAAATCTTTGCCATTTAATTGAATCTGTGCAGCAATGACTTGTGCTTGACGCTGACTGAGCCAATGATTTAACCATGCATCTTGAGTATGAAGACTGTTTAACTCAAGCTTAGTACAAGGTCGTGTTTGACATTGCGGCATGACCACAGCAGCCGGTTGCGGTTTGATATTTAAGTAAGGCAGCACTGTCTCAGCAGCTGGCACCGGCGCGGGTGTTTGGACTTGTGTGGTTTGACTCGGCGCCTGTTGACTTGATTGTCTTTTTTGTTCTGTAGCGGGTGCTTGTGCATCACACCCTATGAGCACACTCAAAATCACGAGTATTGGCCCGACTCCCCAAGTTTTACCCATAAAAAAAGGCCTAATTAAAAATTAAGCCTATGATAAAACAGCTGAATCTCAACTGTTTTATTGTTCAGTAACTAAAACGCTAACTTAGTGTTCGCGTGTATTACGGAATTGAATGTCAGGATAACGTTCTTGCATCAATTGTAAGTTCACACGGCTTGGTGCAAGATAAGTTAAGTGACCACCACCATCAACTGACAATTGGTCATGGGCTTTTTTCTTAAATTCGTTGAATTTTTTCTCGTCATCACACGATACCCAACGTACGGTGTTAATGCTCACTGGCTCGTATACACAGTCTACTTTGTATTCTTCTTTCAAGCGGTAGGCCACCACTTCAAACTGAAGCACACCCACCGCACCCACGATTAAATCGTTGTTGTGCTGTGGCATAAATACCTGCGTTGCACCTTCTTCTGAAAGCTCTTTTAAGCCTTTTTGCAGTTGCTTCGACTTTAGTGGATCTTTTAAGCGTACACGGCGGAACATTTCTGGTGCAAAGTGTGGAATACCAGTAAATTGCAGCTCTTCACCTGATGTGAAGGTATCACCAATTTGAATGGTACCGTGGTTATGTAAACCAATAATATCGCCCGGCCATGCTTCTTCTAAGTGCTGACGGTCACCCGCAAGGAAAGTCAAAGCATCTGAAATACGTACGTCTTTACCTAAACGTACATGTTTCATTTTCAAGCCTTTTTCATACTTACCTGAACAGATTCGCATAAAGGCAATACGGTCACGGTGTTTTGGATCCATGTTGGCTTGAATTTTAAAGACAAAGCCTGTGAAACCTTCTTCTTTCGCTTCAACGCTACGGTTTTGGGTTGGATGTGCTTTTGGCTCAGGTGCATATTGGCTAAATGCATCTAACACGTGGTCGACACCAAAGTTACCTAAAGCTGTACCAAACAATACCGGTGTTTGACGACCTGCAAGGAATTCTTCACGGTCAAGCGGCTCATTGGCCATTTGTACCAGTTCTAAAGACTCTTCAAAAGCAGCCCAAGCCAGCTCACCGACTTTTTCACGAAGATCGGCATGGTCATAGCCATCACGTACTTCAATTTCAGTAATGGTTGAACCAAAGCCGGCTTTATACACATAGAACTTTTCTTCAATCAGGTTAAAGACACCTGCGAAGTCACGACCTGTGCCTAATGGCCAAGTAATCGGTACACATTTAATTTTTAAAACGCTTTCAATTTCATCTAGCAACTCTAATGGCTCACGGATTTCACGGTCCATTTTGTTGACGAATGAAATGATTGGTGTGTCACGCATACGACACACGTCCATCAATTTAATGGTACGGTCTTCGACACCTTTTGCACCATCAATCACCATCAGCGCAGAGTCCACTGCGGTTAAGGTACGATAGGTATCTTCCGAGAAATCTTCATGTCCCGGGGTGTCAAGTAAGTTGATCATTTTGTCTTTGAATGGGAACTGCATCACCGAGGTGGTAATCGAGATCCCACGCTCTTTTTCCATTTCCATCCAGTCTGATGTTGCAGCACGGTCAGATTTACGGCTTTTTACCATACCCGCCACCTGAATGGCTTGACCCCATAACAACAGTTTTTCTGTCATGGTGGTTTTACCGGCATCGGGGTGGGAAATAATCGCGAAAGTACGACGTTGAGCGACTTGCGCCGCTAATTCATCTTTAAAACTCATGGAAATACACCTACTGCAAGCGCTGCAGTGCAACGATCAGATTTGATCAAATACGAAAATAATGGCGCATATTGTAGCCCAATAGTGCTTACGCTTCTATTCTCTTTTCTTTGCCACGACAAAAAGGCCCTGTGCTGCATGGGCATACTTCAATCTTTAGCTAATGCTGCCATGTTGCAGGACATGGGGTTAAATGTTCAGCGTCAGTAGCACTGACCACTGCATCATCTTGATCTGTATACCAACATTTTTCTTCACGATGATTGAGGGTAATTTTTCCTGTGCCGTGTTGACGACTCGTGAGCGCAGGTGTGGCCACCAATAACCAGGTTTGCGTTTGACTGTCTACCTCTGTTAACAACCGACCTGTTAAGTCGGTCAGTTGCAGCTGATAGTCGGGTGCACCTGTACTTGGAAATTGTGCAGCAACCGACAAACTCGGCAAAGTGGCTCCTGCAAAACTTTGATTTACCAAACGGTAACTGGCCAATTGCTGTGACAGTGACATTAAATGTGCCTGTAATTCAACACGTTTGGATTTTTGCACATAGGTCTGATAGTTGGGCCATGCAATCCCCAACAAAATCGCCAACACCACAATTGCGAGCATGAGCTCAATCAGACTAAAACCCTGTTCGGGACTACCACGTTTGCGCATCTTGACCACAATCCTGTGCTGTTGAGCTTAATAAAGACAAAGTTGCACATTGTTGCTGGCGTGAACTGAGTAAATACGAGGGTGACTCACGCAAAGCACGTGAGCCAAACTGTTGAGGTGTGGCAATCATTTTCCAGCCTTGACCAATCACCGACTGCTGCAAGCTGTGTGGCTGATTCAAATCCAAAAGCTGGATTTTATAACGATACTGTGTGGCATCGCTGCCCCGAGGCAGATAAATCACCCCAGGTTCAGTGGCACTTTCATACTCAGCCTCAAAGCCAGCATAATTGAGTTGGCGACTACGATAGTTTTCTAATCGCTCTGCCAACATCAACATTTGAGCTTGGGCTTGGGCTTGATCAGCCCGAGCCACATAGGCTTGATACATCGGAATCGCAATCATGGCCAGTACAGTCAGTACCACCACGGCGATCATCAGTTCAAGTAAGGTAAAACCTTGATTGTTATTGCGCATTGCTTACCACTCAAACCATCGTGTTGGTTTAATCACCCGCTGTTGCACATATTTTTTCAGGCGCTGTTCGCTCAATACTGCATGGTCTTGGTCACATTTACCCACACAAGCCTCTTCTACTGCACTGATTGGCCCAATTAAGCTTGAAGTTCGGTTACTGTCTGCGGTCGCACCAAGGGTAGGTCCGGTAATGCCTTGATAATCTTGTTTTACATAAGCAGCACAATCCCCAAAAGGAGCACAGACGCGATGAATGGTTGATAAGCCCTGTACCCCACCACCACATTGGTTACTGGTTGTGCTTAAGCTGGCCTCAGGGTCATAAAGATTGAGATATAAATCACTGGCAATCAGTTGCGATTCTTCAAAGGATTTGGCAAATTTGTGTTGATGGTCATCGGCCACGGAATTGAGCTCAAATGACCAACCACGATAATGACTGGCACTGCGTCCGACGGCCTGACGTAATGGATCATCTTGCAGATGCCCATTGCCCCAGTCGATGTGTGTTACACCGCGTCCAAGTACCCCACGTGCAAATACATTGTGTGAGGTGGCTTCTGCACTCAAACCCACATCTGTTGCAAAATCAGCTTTTTCAAGTCCATTCATTGCAGCATCATAGTCAAACAGTCCATAGACTTTATTACGCAGCGGTGTACTTTCTAAAGGGAAACTACGGTTGCCTGAGCCTGCACTAATAAACACAAAGCGCGATTGTCCTGCATCAAATACTGCTGTGGTCAAGCGATCATAAAAACGCGGCACAAAACTCGGTTGATTCAGACGTGCCTGCTCACTATCGCTGCTGGCTTCACGCAAGTTGGCAATGCGCTGCACACGAACGGCTAAATTGCGGTCGTCGCTACGACTGACTTGATTGACGTTATTGAGGTCGATCCGGAAAATTTGTCCGCCTAAGTCACCCACATAAATCATGTCCGCTAAGCCATCGGCATCGTAGTCACGCACCACGGGTTGCCCCACAATGCTATAGCGCATCAGCGGTTGGAGCGTTTTTTTATGCGCCGCTGTGACACCGTCTGTATTGGCACTGCTCATCCACAGCAATTCACCGCTTTGTGCATCTACAATATACAGCGCATTGCCTTGGGTACTGTTGATGGTCGGTTCCACAAAGCTTTCCGCTTCTTTTTCATAGGTGTCTGCATCATAACCACCACCAAAAATCAACACCTTACGGCGCTCACCTTTGATGCGCAGTTCTGCAAGCGTTGGCTTACTCCAAATTTGTGCCATACGTGAAAATTCCGGCAACTTAGGGTGTAAATGGAATAATAGCTTTGGCACTTGGGGATCTAAAATATTCAGTCCATACAAGGCTGCCCCGCCCATACGCAAGCCGCCATAAATATTGAGACGATCGGCTTCGTACTGCACTGCTTCAGGATCAGTCGACACTTTGACTTTAAAGGTATTGTCTGCTGTCCACGGCGCATCCACCCCATGGGCAATGCCCAGTTTATTTTCAGCCACAATACCGTTTGAGTGTACTTCAGCTAAGGTGTCATATTGTTGCTCAAGGATCTCTTTGGGAATAAACACTGATTGCTCAACCCCAGTTTGCGCATCCACAATATGCAGTCCGCCTTCCATTGAGCCATACACCACATATTCAGCGCGTCCGTTGACCACGGTATTACCTTGCGTATCCAACTTCGCTTCGCGTGTCACCAACAAAGGGGTGGAGTGAATTACACCGCCTAAATAACGATAAGGCGACATAGGCGTTGTTGTGATGCGATCAATTTCGCTTTGGGTTAAGGTCAAGTCAGTGGCTTTAGGTAAACCCACCGGATAACCCAAATAATTCAGCAATGCATAACGTTGTGCGAGCTTTAAGTCTTTGAGCGGCTTGCCTAAACCTAAAAAACCGCTAGATAAGTTATCTTTGCTGACCGGTTTCATCACTCCTTCATCCATAATGTAGACACGGCGTATGGCATTAGGATGGCTCGGATCACCCGCGCGTGCGTGCTGCGCAGGAACGGGGATTTTCTCCCATGTTCCACCACTATTGACTAAAGCATGATCAGTACCTGCTGCATCATCGGTTGACCATAAGTCTTTGGCTTCGCTGTTAATGGTCTGTTGATGCTGCACAATGTCGTAAACTGCATGGTTATACGCATCTTTTAAGGTGCCATCGACAATTTGGTATTTTTTTAAGTTGCCTGACCATGTTCTTAAGTGCTGATCTTCTTGTGGCATCACCATAGGGAAAAAGCCAGTGGTCATTAATTTGGTTTGATCCAAGGGATCACGTGGTACCGAAATTGAGCCCAAACTTGACGGGGTAAAGTCCACTTTTAAGCTTTCCACAAAATCGACAATACTGGCTGCAATTTCGTCAGAATTGGTGGCTTGATAGAATCCGCCTTCTCCATAACCATAGCCCTTACTGCCCCACTTACAGGCATTTTTAACATCTAAATTGGCGGTTGAATCACAGTCATAGCTGCCGTCTGCTTTTTTGCTCAGGCCTTCAAAAGTCGAACCAAAGCCTACAATCGCGGTCTTAATCGAGATGCCAGCTGGATTTTGATTTTTTTGGCGTAATTTTTTCGCATATTCGCCAATATACTCCCAACCTCCGGTCTCACCTGAGAATAAATTGGATTGTAACTTGGGCGACTGCAACACTGTGGTTCCAGCAGGTTTCATGTTAAATGCATGTTGGCTGGTTAATGAATGGTTCATAATGGCTTGCGCCATGGAATCTTTCGTGGAGTTCGGGGCACCATCGGTTAACACATAAATGCCATTGCCGTCACAACTGTTTTTCGAGCCACCCGCCACATAGGTATGAGAGCCGTCTTTTTTCTTGGCATCCTCCACAGAATAACGATACCCCCCGACCAAGTTATCTGTATATGAAGTGGCTGTACTTTGCTCCACCAAAGCAAATGGGTTGGTTCGATACGAGACTAAACCATAACTTCCTCCGGCATAGCCACTCCACACCGTACCGGTAATCGGTTCAATGTCGAGTGGTTCATGGTCTACTCGCATCCAGCCACCATAACGCCAACCCACAGGTAAGCGACTAAACACCTGCCATGCTTGGTTTAAGTTGCCGGTCACGGCTTTAAAGTCACTTTGCCGTGTTACTTTAATCCAGCCGCCTTCGCCATCTGGTCGGTACACGCCTGCATTGAGCGTGGCTTGGCTTAAAGTTTGGTTACGCTCGTCATAGCTTGGCCAGTTATTGACACATTGTTTCACGTTTTGTGAACCGCCAAGGGCATTGGTTAAGGTCGAGCCTAGCGCCACACAAATAAAATAGACCTGTTCTTGCCCGTTTTGCATCACCATATAACCATCGTAAATATATTTCACTTTTGCGAGATTCTGGTGGCTGGCATCAAGTCCCGTGCCTGTGCCCATCATATAGGCTCCTGATTCGGCATAGGCATGGGCTGTGGGCGTACCACTTGAAGATTTATACACGTTGGGGTACTGACTACTCGACAGTTTCAGCGCATTGTTGGGCGTGCCATCTTCATTGGTTACGGTGTCTAAAGATTTAAACTGCGCAATTGCACGCGCTAAACGCTGGCGATGTTGCTCAGTTAATGGTGCATTGGGAACCAATACTGTACCCGAGTGACCATCGACCAATTTGTTGGTGGCTTCGGAGACATTAATTTCCGTTTTAGAAGAAAAATGCCCCAACCCCATCATAATTTCGTCACTGAGCTGATCACTGGCCAGTAGCGGCAAAATTGCGTCCTTTAAACGTGATAAACGGTCATATTGCGCCACGCCATTTTTCTGGCAGCCACGTACATAGTAGGGAATCTGTTGGCCACCAATGGTCACACTTTTACGAATAGCGGTTTTGCCATAGCTTGGGCTGCCAATTTTGCTGTCCTTTAAATTATAGGTCCATTCATAAAACTTGGTCATGGCGCTACGATTAGAATGGTATTCATCTACTGCAGTGCGGTCACATAAAGCTGTATCCACATCGCCTGGACTACCAAAAATATTGTTTTTAGGCAGGACCAAAGAACTAATGCCCATACTGCCTGAGGTATCAAGCATCAAAAAAATTGAGGTCTTGCCCAACTCATTGCCTTTATAAATGCTCAGGTCACTGGCATAGCTGACAGAACATAGCCCAAACAGTACAGGCCATAGCAGTTTTATTTTCACAGTGTGTTCCTTCATGCCTAGTATTTACGTTCTGACAGACGCACCACGTACTCTGCCATCTGCGTATTCAGCGGCACCCCCAATTGGTTTAAACATTGATGCAAGGTCTCAACCTTGACTTGACCTGTGCTGGCATCGGCACGATTTTTGAGTAAGGAATCGTCCATCATGCGATGCTTTAAGCAGTTATTCATATCGTCAATCGACACTGATGAGGCCAACGCAGGCGCAAATGAGGTCACCACCACGCGCACACGTTGGGTCTCAATATTGATATCTTTTAAATCGCTATTTTTGGCACTTAAATCAAAGCGACTCAGCTCCACCGCAGGGTCATCCGGATTGACCACAGAGACTTGTGTAACCACGGCCTTACGACTGATGGAAAACATGGTTTCAGGATCACAAATCCCTGCAATATTGCCCGATAAGGCTGCACTTACTCCTGTGGCTTTGCGCTCAGATTCACGTTCAACCACGCGAAACTCCGCCAAATCAAAGAAGCGCCCATCGAGTGCTTTTTTGCCCATTTGAGTGGGCTTAAAACAAAACTGTAACTCTTTGCCCTGATTACCTGTCAGCAAGACTTGTCCGACTGGCGTACTAGATAAATTACGCGCTTCGTAACGTTCGAAGTTTTTTTCTAAATGGTCTAAGGCCACATCTGAGGTTTGCATTAAGAGGGTTTGCACTTGGGCATTGGTGGCCAACTTCAAGTTCACAATACTGTGTCGAATGGCATATACCCCGACAATACTGATCAACAGTAATAACAACAGCACCATAATGAGGGTGGCACCCTGTTGTGGTTTCATTGAATCACATCCCCTAAACCACCATTTCGTAGTGCAATGGTGGTGCTATAAATATGGCGCATAAACTTATCGTCAGGCACCTGTAGGGTCTGATCCAAAACCTGATATTCACGGCGTGTGGTATTGGCAACAGGTTCACTTGAGCGCACCAACCACCCCAATTGAATGCCAATAATGGCGGGTCGTGTAGCGCTTGTGGTGTCCAATTGTTGATACTGTGCCACATCAAGCGTCGCTGTATGTTGATCGCTATAGCGCACCAACAACTGCACCCGCATATATTCGACATGCTGGGCAATCATTTGGCCGGGATTGTGACCATAGTCGCCTTGGAGTTGCTCGGTTTGGGTCAGAGTTAAGGTTTCGGTATCATCTTTATGTAAAGACTGAGGTGTGCTTTCACCGCGTGCAATAAAGAAAGCGTCACTACAATATAAATCTGCACTTTGGTCATCGTTTTTCTTTACATAATACTTTTCAATAACATACCAACCCTTGGTCATTGTGTTTAAACTGCGATCAGGTCCACGTACCACTTTACCGGTACAGGTGCGCATATCGACCGGCGCCTGATAGATCACCACCAATTGATCACTGGCATGGCTAGGCAAAGCACTTGGTGTCGCCGCAGCTTGAGAAATATAGGCATTTCCTTCAACCGCAGTGCCCTCAATCTTTAAGCCATTTAAATTGCCCAATTGAGTCGTGTCTTGATCCACATGCTGTGCAGACAGCACGATGCCACCATAGCGGGTTTGATCATTCATGGCCCCCGCATTGCCATGATTGGCCAATCGAATATTTTTGGTTACCGCATTTAAGCCAAATACGCCACTGTCTTGTACAGTGGATGCGGCATGTTGAACGTGGTAGTTGACTTGACTCGTCCAAAACAACTGTACCCCAACTGCCACCAACACCAAGCCAATGCTTAAGGCCACCATCAGCTCGAGTAGGCTAAATCCTTGTTGTGCCTGCTGCATCAGTAAGCCTCGAGTACTAAACAGCTTGGATGACCGGCATATTTACCAGCGTCTAAGTCTGCACTGTCATCATTTAAGCAGCGATGCTCCACATCAGTGTGTGCAATCAGTGGTAGGGTTTCATTCCACGCAGCGATTAAGCATAAACGGCGCTGTTGCGTAGAGGTACTCGGGCAAAGATCCACTCCCAAACGAATCAATTTGCTGTGGGCCACTTGTTGTTGTTGATACAAGTCAAGTAGAGCTTGTTGGTCCGTATTACAATTTTGGCTCAGGCTACAGGGTGGTCGGGTCTTAGGTATACTGACATGGTAATTGCCCGCACTGTTTAATCGCATTTTTTCAGCAAGACCATGTAAAATAATTAATGCGTCAGAGCGCTTAAGCGCTTCTTCTGTAGCTGCTGTTGCCCGAACTTGCACAGCAATAAAGCCCAAAATCGCCAAGGACAAAATCAGCATAGCCACCAACACTTCAACGAGGCCGACACCCTGCTGCGCATTATATTGCTTCATACACAGGCACCGCCTTGCTGCACCGCGACGTTGCCCGGAATATAGACCGTAATGCTGTAAGAATGCTGCTTACCACATAAGGTAATTTGCTGCTGTGCGGTATAACCTTGCGCACTAAACATCACATGCGTGCTGCTGCCTGGTTTGAGGTTAATGGTCGAATCAATCGCAATAATGCTGACATGATTTTCCGTAAGCATTCCTGCACTGTGCTGGATTTGTTGGACTTGTGCCCGACAGCTGTCACGATCAATTGCATCAGCAAATACCCCTTCGCCCTTATTCGGACACACCACAATGGCACTGCGTGCCAAAACTGCCCGACTGCGTGCTTCTTGTAAACCTATTTTCAGATCCAAAGCGGCTTGTTTGAGTTTTTGATGTTCGAGTGCAGCAGATAAAGCCGGCGTTGCCGTTAAGGTTAAAATGGCCAATACCGTGAGGGTGACCATCAGTTCAATTAAGGTGAATCCTTGCTGTGTTTTTTTTCCCCAAGATGTGCTCATCATTTGAATTCCCCAATCCACATGTGCATAGTTTTTATTGCTTTCGGCCAAGCTTAGCACACCTGTAAAAGTGGAAATTTCCACCGTTTTTAAGGCTTTCACTACCTAACGCACATTTTTTTCAATTACTGCTCGTGGGGTAAAATAAAAAACCACCTACACCCCGACAAAAGGTAGTAGATGGCGGATGAAAAATCAGAGCAATTTAGTCTGAATTATTTAATATAATCAAATATATACATAAAAATTAATCTTTATGTTATGCCGCAAAACATGTGCTTAAATAGCAACTAAGTCACGTATTCCTTGGCTCGGCATGTCTGTACCTAAACCCTGTGCAATCACTTGCCCACGTGCCATGACCGTATATTGATCCGCGAGTTCTTCGGCAAAATCATAGAACTGTTCCACTAAAATAATGGACATTTGCCCCGTATCTGCAAGCTGACGAATCACACGACCAATATCTTTAATAATGGAAGGCTGAATTCCTTCAGTGGGTTCATCTAAGATTAGGACTTTAGGCTCAGATGCCAGTGCACGTGCAATAGCCAACTGTTGCTGCTGACCACCCGATAAATCGCCACCGCGGCGATGTTTCATTTCCTCTAAAATTGGAAAAATCTCATATAAATGGGCAGGCACTTTTTTGCTTTTGGCCGCTTTAAATTTGGCCATGCCAATTAAAATATTTTCTTCTACAGTTAAGGTAGAAAAAATATCTCGGCCTTGGGGGACATAGGCTAAGCCTGCATGTACCCGCTGTTCGGGACTCAGTTTGCAGATGTCTTGACCTGCTAAGCAAATTTGCCCTGATTTAATCGGCAGAATACCCATTAAGCATTTGAGTAAAGTCGTTTTGCCTACGCCATTGCGTCCTAAGACCACTGAACACTGACCAATAGGTGCCTCAAAGGACACATCACGTAAAATATGACTGCCCCCGTAGAATTGATTGATCTGTTGAACCTGTAACATGTTGCCCCCTAGCGCCCTAAATATTTTTCAATCACATCTTCATTGGCCTGTACCTGCGCCAAAGTACCTTCGGCCAAAATGGCACCTTGCGCCAATACAGTGACTTTTTCACTAATGGTGTCAATAAAACTCATGTCATGTTCTACAACAATTAACGTATGATTTTTTTTCAGTTCTAAACATAATTCTGCGGTGCGCTCAGTCTCTGCATCGGTCATGCCCGCAACGGGTTCATCAAGTAAAATGAGCTTTGGACGTTGCATGAGCAACATGCCAATTTCTAACCATTGCTTTTGACCATGCGACAATAGACCGGCAGGTTTATTGACATCGTCGTGCAAGCGAATTTGCTGCAATGAGGCCTCAAGTGCCTCTTGTGCATCAGCATTTAAACGACGAAAGAAACTTTTTTTAACCCGTTTGTCCTTGGGTGCTGCTAACAGCAAGTTTTCCATGACCGTAAAATTTTCAAATACGGTGGGTTTTTGAAATTTACGTCCAATGCCTGCTTCAGCTATTTCTTCGGTACTCATTTTGGCCAAATCATAGGTTTGACCGAAAAAAGCACTGCCTTCTGTAGGACGGGTTTTACCGGTAATGACATCCATTAAGGTGGTTTTGCCTGCGCCATTGGGGCCAATGATGCAACGTAGCTCACCTTCATTGATATATAGCGATAAATCATTGAGGGCACGAAAGGCATCAAACCACACACTGACCTTTTCTAAGTACAAGGCAACCCCATGCGTAAAATCTGCCCCGTCTGCTTTCGGGCGGCCATAGCCTTCTGCTGCATGACCACCATGTAATTGTTGTTGTGCATGCATTATGTCTCGTCCTTTTTCTTCTTAAAGCGATCGAATAAACCCACCACGCCATGTGGTAAAAACAGGGTGACCACAATAAATAGCGCCCCTAAAATCAGTAACCAGGCTTCTGGTGCTGCCACGGTAAAGTATGTCTTCACCGCATTGACTAAGCCTGCCCCCAAAATCGGGCCAATCAAAGTGCCACGCCCACCAGCTGCAACCCATACCGCCATCTCAATCGAGTTGACTGGATTCATTTCGCTTGGATTAATAATGCCCGCTTGTGGTACATACAATGCCCCAGCAACCCCAGCAATGACCGCCGAAAGTACCCATGCCGATAATTTGTACCATAAGGTGCGGTAGCCTAAATATTGCAGACGGTTTTCACTGTCGCGAATGGCACCCAGAACACGACCATAAGGCTGATGCATTAAATAACGTAGGCCCATAAAGCACAGCAGTAAGATCAACGCGGTTAAAAAACATAGCGTGGCACGCATGGGTGCAGAGGTAATATCAAACCCTAAAATACTTTTAAAACCCGTAAAGCCATTGTTACCGCCAAAGCCCGTTTCATTGCGAAAGAACAGTAAAGCTGCAGCAAAGGTCATGGCTTGGGTAATAATTGAAAAATACACGCCCTTAATTTTGGAACGAAAGGCAAAATAGCCAAAAATAAAAGCCACCATACCCGGCACCAACACCACCAAAGCCAAGGCCCACAACATATATTCGGTCCCAAGCCAATACCACGGTAGTTCAGTCCAACTTAAAAAGCGCATAAATTCAGGAAGTTCATTACCTGATGCCTCACGCATTAGATACATCCCAAAGGCATAACCGCCTAAGGCAAAGTACACCCCATGACCTAAGCTTAAAATCCCGGCATAGCCCCAGACCAAATCTAGTGCCAATGCCACTAAGGCCAAACACATGATTTTGCCAATTAAAGTCACCCAATAGGCCGATAAATACAGACTCGAATCTGCCGGCAGTAAATGTAACCAGGGCAATATCAGCAAAATGGCAAAACACACCGCAATCGCAATCGCACTGCGAGGTTGGTTACCCAAAAGCCGATACAGTCCCCGTGTGGTTTGGGCCGACTGTATGTGAGCAGATGAAGTTGTTGCTAAATTTTCTACGTTCATACGCTTACTCCACAAATCGGCCTTTAATCGCAAACAGACCTTGCGGACGTTTTTGAATAAATAAAATCACCAAGATCAGTACAGCAATTTTTGCTAATACTGCCCCCATGCCAATTTCCAATACCGTCGCGCTGATCCCCAAGCCTAAGGCCGCCAACACTGCACCGAGTACTTGTCCAACCCCACCTACCACAACCACCAAAAAGGCATCGATAATATAATTTTGTCCTAAATCTGGCCCCACGTTGCCCACCTGTGCCAATGCACAGCCTGCAAGCCCAGCAAGTCCTGAACCCAGCCCAAAGGCCAACATGTCAATTCGACTTGAACGAATTCCCACAGCGCGTGCCATTTGACGGTTTTGCGTGACCGCGCGTACAAATAACCCAAAGCGTGTTTGATGAAGTAAATACACCAGCAATAACAGCACTGCGATCGTAAATCCAATAATTGCAATACGGTTATACGGCAGCATTAAACTTGGAGTGAGTGCAATCCCGCCGGAAAGCCATGAAATATTCGACACTTCAACGTTTTGAGCACCAAATAACATGCGCACCACCTGCATGAGTATTAAGCTCACCCCAAAAGTCGCAAGCAAGGTTTCTAATTGACGACCATAGAGCGGACGGATAACCGTACGTTCAATCAACATGCCAATACAGGCACTCACCAAAAATGCTGCCGGAATCGCAGCAAGCAAATACCAGTCGACATACGCACCGACATAAGTCTTAAAGAGACTTTGCACCACATAGGTGGTGTAGGCCCCAATCATGATCAGCTCACCATGTGCCATATTAATGACCCCGAGCAAACCATAGGTAATGGCCAGTCCCAATGCTGCGAGCAATAAAATACTGGCACTACTGAGTCCTGAGAACACATGCCCTGCCCATTCACTGGCTTGAATTCGGGTTTTAACCGCTGACTGAGCACCAAGCAGTGCCGTTTTAAGTTCAGGATGTAATTGGGCAGCTGTTAAGGCCTGTTCAAGCATCGCTAACACCTCGGGCTGATTCGACTGCGCGAGTACCTTGACTGCTTGAATTTGTGTCAGCACATCGGGTTGCTGAAACTCTAATCGCGCCTTTAATTCTGCAAGGCGCTGCTTGACCTGATTATTTTGTTCAGCCAAATACAGCTGATTGACCTGTTGAAGCTCAACTTCTGCAAGATTACGCTCCAAAATCGCCACTGCTGCTAAACGCTGTGCTGAATCTTGTGATTGCAGTTTGCTTTGTGCCTGAGCAAAGTGCAGTGCTTTTCGTAATGCATTCACCAAGGTCACTTCAGTTAAATCGCTTGGCCACGTGGCTAAGGGCTGTAAACTTGGATAACTCAACAGCTGTTGCTGCGGGTTTAAAATATAGGTTTGACCTTGAGCGTCACGATATAACTGTTTGGTTTCAATATAGTTGGCCAATTGATCAAGCTGTTCAACATTGCCCGGCCATTGATTTAGCATCATACGACGCTCAGCAAAGTCACTCTGTACAAAACGCTGAATGGGATCAAAGTTAGGCGTACTCCTTAGCACCTGTGGCTGTAGATTGGCCCACACCGGCGTACCCAATAGCGTGACACAGGCAAGACATGCAGCCAGTACATAATGTAAGACCTGCATTGAAATTTCTCCTGAATTTATTTTTTGTGTGTCATAGCGGTCAAAAAAGCCCGCCTTTTCGGCAGGCTCAATTCAAGCTTATTTCGGGATATACGGGCTCCATGGCTGTGCAGCTAAAGGGGTCGGGGTTTTATAAACCACATCAAATTGACCATCCGCACGAATTTCCCCAATCATGACCGGCTTATGTAAATGATGATTGTTGGCATCCATGGTTAAGGTATAGCCTGAAGGTGCAGCAAAACTTTGCCCCTTCATGGCTTCACGGACTTGATCTACATCTGTCGTGCCGGCTTTTTCGACCGCTTGCTTCCACATATGCATGCCCACATAAGTGGCTTCCATTGGGTCATTGGTGACCACCTTTGTGGCATTTGGCAGTTTGTACTTCACTGCATACTGTTGATACTTTTCGATAAATTGAGCATTGTTTGGATTCTTCACCGACATGAAATAGTTCCATGCCGCTAAGTGGCCCACTAAAGGTTTGGTGTCAATCCCGCGTAATTCTTCTTCCCCTACAGAGAACGCCATGACCGGAATATCCGCAGCTTGAATCCCTTGATTGCCCAGTTCTCGGTAGAATGGTACGTTCGAGTCCCCATTAATGGTCGAAATCACAGCAGTCTTTTTCCCTGCTGAGAATTTTTTAATATTGCCCACAATGGTCTGGTAATTACTGTGTCCAAACGGGGTGTACTCTTCCATAATGTCCGCATCTGCAACCCCTTTAGACCTTAAGAAAGCACGTAAAATTTTGTTGGTGGTACGTGGATAGACATAGTCCGTACCGAGCAATACAAAACGCTCCGCTTTGCCACCTTCTTCGCTCATCAAGTATTCGACTGCGGGAATCGCTTGTTGGTTGGGCGCAGCGCCGGTGTAAAAGATGTTTTTAGACTGCTCTTGACCTTCATACTGCACCGGATAGAACATTAAAGCGTTGAGTTCTTCAACCACTGGCAATACAGATTTACGAGACACCGAGGTCCATGCACCAAAAATCACCGCCACTTTATCTTGAGTGATCAGCTGACGTGCACGCTCAGCAAATAAAGGCCAATCCGAGGCAGGGTCAACCACCACAGGTTCAAGTTTCTTGCCCAATACCCCACCCTGAGCATTAATTTCTTCAATGGTCATTAAGGCTGTATCTTTCAGCGAGGTTTCTGAAATGGCCATGGTGCCGGACAAGGAATGGAGAATCCCCACTTTAATGGTATCCGCTTGAGTCACTGTCGCTTGAGCATCTGTCGCAGGCTGTGTGGTGACACCATCATTTGATTTTGAACAGCCTACGAGCGCTAAACTCCCCATCAGTGCCGTCGCTAACACCGTTTTTTGACTCAAGCATTTTTGCAACATTTTAAACCCCTATCAATTATGTATTTTTCTCGGGGGATGAATTCAATTTCTATGCCAATTCAGGATTAAAAAATACGTGATTTTGGTTTTCTATTATTTTTATTCATTTAAAATCAAATTCTTATATATTTTTTTATAACATTAAATAAAATTTATTTTTTTATTTAACACGCAGATGTACGCCTAACCTAGACGCGCCATCCTATGTGTTAGCGGAGAAAAGTGTGCATAAATTGCACTGTATCTAGGCAAAAACTAGCCCTTCAGGCTAAGCATTTTTATCCTGTGAACCCGTTTTGGGCAAAATGATTTTCTCGAGCTGTTCAATCGGCATTGGTATACCCAACAAGTAGCCCTGTAACTGCTGACAGCCCATTTTTTTTAACATATCAGCCTGTTCTTGATACTCGACCCCTTCTACTGTCACGGTAAGCCCGAGTTTAATCGCCAGACGAATAATACTTTCTAAAATAATTTCGTCTTTAGAATGTGGTTTGAGATCTAAAATAAACCCCCGATCAATTTTCAGCTCATCTACAGGTAATTTTTTCAAATACAGAAAACTAGAATGACCCGTTCCAAAGTCATCAATTGACAGCTGCACCCCCATAGCCCTTAAACGTTCAAAGCAGGCGATACTGGCCTCTATGCGACTCATGGCAATGGTTTCTGTCACTTCAAGCATCAGATGACGTGGATTAATCTTGTATTGCTCAAACAAGTTTTCGAGCGTTGTAAATAAGTTTTTATGCTCAAATTGTACTGCAGATAAATTGACGGCTATGGGGAAAAAGTCGCGTCCTTCTCTTTCCCAGCGTTGAATTTGTTTACAGGCCTCTTCAATGACCCAATAGCCCATTTGAATAATTAAGCCAGTTTGTTCTGCCCCGCGAATAAACATATTCGGGCTTAGCAGCCCTAAATGCGGATGTTGCCAACGAATTAAGGCTTCTACCCCACAAATGCTGTAATCTAGCGCAGTAAATTTAGGTTGGTAGAACAAGACAAATTGCTTTTCTTCAACCGCTTTATACAAATCGTTAATCAGTTGGCTTTTGTGCCTCACTTCTTGTTGATCAATGCTGTAGTTATACACCGAGTAGGTATTTCGACCTTGGAGTTTAGCACTGAGCATGGCAGCATCAGCATTCATTAATAAATCCTGTAGGTTTTGACCGTGCTCAGGGAACATGGCAATCCCTATACTGGCGGAAATATTAATGTCCTTATCACTAATTAAAAAGGCATGGTGCATCTCTTGTAAAATTTGTTCAGCAATATGCACTACATGTGCGAGGCTGGCTCGTTCAATCACCAACAAAAATTCATCACCACCAATTCTAAACAGTTTTTCATGACTGCGCATTTTATGTTGAATACGCTCGGTCAGTTGTACCAATAAACTGTCGCCAACATAAGGACCAAAACCATCATTCACAGTTTTAAATTGATCGACATCAATATATAAAAAGGCCAAGGGTTGCTGATGCTGTTGATGACTGATGAAGACACTTTCTGCATATTCAGTTAAAAAGGAACGGTTAGGCAGTTTGGTGAGTGTATCTTGATAGGCTTGATGGATCAGCTGTTGATTGAGCCGAAATAGCTGTCGGCTGCGTTCATTCAGGCGCTGCTCCATAATGGCCACCCCAAATGCCCCTAACAACACGAGACTGGTCACTAAGACCACACTAAAAAATAAAATACCTTGCTTTGAACTATAGACATCAAAAGCGCTGGCGTGTTGACCGACTTCCTGCCACGTGATTGCCGCCATACCGGTATAGTGAGTGGCAATAATCGCTAAAGCCATGACCAAAGAAATGCCGATTTTTAAGGCTTCACGATACTGGGGTACGGTTTTATATTTATTCGATAACCAAAAGGCAATGCCTGAACCACTAATTGCAATCACCACCGACAGGCACACCAAGACCCAATCATAGGTGGAGCTATAGCCTTCAACAATGACCCCCATCATGCCAATATAGTGCATGCCTACGATGCCAAGCCCCATTAACACACCACCGAGCACTAATCGGCCTAGGGTCAGGCGAAACTGGGTATTTAACCAAATGGCAAATGTGGCAGCCATAAAGGCCACACAATACGACAACAAGGTCATCTCATAGTCTAAGCTGTAGTTGACCGGCAATTTACATGCCAACATGCCGACAAAATGCATACACCACACGGCAGCACCTAATACTGCCCCACAGCATACCACCAGATATTTTTTGAGATGCTTGGCTAAGTTTTTAAACAGCAATTGTTCAATTGAAATGGCAAAATAACATGTCAATAAAGCAACAACTATAGAGCCTGCAACTAGGCCAAAATTATAATGGACATGTACCATCCTTCACTTCCACACAATTTATTTGCCCCTGCCGCAGCTTTTCCTACACAAAAAGCCTCCCCAAAAATAAATGCATCCTATTCAGACTTTTTGTCAGGCAAATAAGTACGCTAAGAATCTAATACTTATCAATTTTGGTCAAGTCTACACAATTTTATCAAAGTAGCGCTTTGTTGTTATTTTTTATACAGATCCAATTATTTTACATGAAGTGAGTCACAAAAAGTAAAAAAAGTCGACCTCGGTCGACTTTTCTGCAAACACAATCACTACAAATATAAAAACACTTTGCCTATTTTTTCTGCAGCCCAATATAGTCCAATAACACTTGCGCAGACTCAAGCACGAATACTTCTTCTTCTGGCAATGCTGGGCGCTGTGTGGCTTTCATTTTGGCACGTGATTCAGCTAAGGCATCAATAGACGCTTGATAACTTTCCCAGTTCAAATAGGGCTTTTGTCCAGTCGCAACACGGCGCTCATTTTCTGCGGCTAAAGTCTTTTGCTCAAGGGCAATAATTTCAGCACGGCGTTGTTCTAGATCAAGCACCATGGTCTTTTTCTCTTCCGCAGTTTTGGCCAGTGCCTTACGTTGTTCAAGATACTTAAACTGTGGATTCAGCGTCACACGGGTTTGCGAACTTTTCACCAACTGCGGGACATAACGCTGTACTAAACCTTCACGCTTGAAGGGTGCCGTATCAATCGTATCCCAAGCCAATGCGTTTTTGGCTTTGCGTTCACCAAACTCTTCATTGTAAATATCCACCAAATGAATATCTGGGATCACACCTTTATTTTGGGTACTGCCACCGGTCACACGGTAGAACTTACGTTGCGTCAGTGTCGCTTGACCATAAGCAAGGGTATCCAGTTGCACCTGTGCCGTGCCCTTCCCTGTGGTAGGGCTACCAATCACAATACCACGCTCATAGTCTTGAATTGCAGCAGAATAAATTTCACTTGCCGATGCAGAAGCGAGGTTAATCATCACGGCTAATGGCCCAGCATAGGTCTGTGCACCACCATCATTGTCTTCAAAGACACTCACATTGCCGTTGCCATCTCGAATTTGTACCACAGGCCCAGACTTAATCACCTGACCCAACATCCGTGCCACTTCTTCAAGCGACCCACCTGGGTTGTTACGTAAATCAATAATAATACCGGTCACATTCTGCGCAGCAAGCGACTTCAGGGCATTATTGGTGTCTTCAGAGACCGAACGATACTGATCCCCTGCTCGACGAGCACGATAGTTTAAGTAGAAGGATGGGATTTCAATGACCCCAAATTTATACTGCTGCCCTTCACGTTGGATGTTCACTGTACGGCTGCGTACCCCTGAATCTTCCTCTTGGATCACATCTCGGGTTAAGGTCACAATACGGGCTTGGTTTAAGGATGCGCCAGGTCCCAATAAACGCAGGTTCACTTTGGTCCCTCGTTTACCTCGAATCAGCCCAACAACTTCACGACTTGGCCAACCAATTACATCAACAATCTTTTCACCTTCTTGACCCACCCCAATAATACGATCGCCTGATTTAACTTGTCCTGACTTACTGGCAGGGCCACCTTCAACAATGGTTTCAATTTTGGTGTAGTCTTCATTGCTGCGATCCGGACGAATCGACACCCCAATCCCTTCAAGTTGTAATGAGGTTTGGCGATTCAGTTCAATGGCGTCCACAGGCGGGAAATAGCTGCTATGTGGATCATAAGTGAGGGTCATGGCATTTAAGGTTTTGTCGAGTACATCATCACTCTTTAAACGTGCCATACGCTCAAGTTGGCGCGTATAACGTTTGGTGAGGGTTTGTTCTGGACTGAGATCTTCAGGGCCAGATAAATCCTGTCCACCGGCTAATTCTGGATTGTCTTTGAGTGCCTTTTGTTTGGCTAATTCTTCTTCACGACTAATGGTGAGACTGATCAGCTGTGAAACCAATAATTTACGCCAGTAATCCTGTTGCTGAGCTGTATTTTTAAAGAAAGGTGCTTTTTCACGATCTGTACTGATCAGGACATTTTTTTGCTGTAAGTTTTGTGGTTTTTTTAACTCATCAAGCATAAAACGATAAAAGCTTTGTAAACGTTCACGATAGGCTGCATGAATCTGATACGGACCTGTGAGTTCACCAGCTTTAAGTGCTGCCCCAAATGTTGCACCATATTGCTTCTTATAATTGGCCACTTCATGGGCTAAGAATAAAGAGTGATCGGCATCTAAACTGTCAATGTAAAAATCAAAAATACGTAATGAAGTCTCTGTGTCTAAGCGCTGATTTAAATAGTGCTGACGATCAACCAAGGTTGCCAATTGACGTGAAACTAAGGCTTGTTCTTGTGTAGGCTGAATAGTTAAGCTGCTTGTCGCAGGGGTTGCAGACGTTTGATTGGCTGCAAGTGCTTCATTAATGGCATGGGTAAAAAAGAATCCGCCAGTCGCAACTGCAACCGCACACGCGATGGTTTGAAGTTTCATAATGGGTAATTTTTTCCTTCGGTTAAACCAATATTAATACAGCTCAGGCAAACACTGGCTTGGAGATCAATCTCTGATTGTTCTGTAGTTTTATCACAGTCTGCCTCAACTAAATGTAGCAAATCATTGCAAAATTCGAGTATCTTTTCAGCTTTAGCACTCAAAACGGATATGGCTATGATTGGCGCATTGATGCTTGACATCGCAGGCACCACCCTCACTGAAGAAGATATTCAACTCTTACAACAACCGCAAGTTGGCGGTGTGATTCTGTTTTCACGCAATATTGTTTCTGCTCAGCAAGTGCGCGCGCTCACTGACCATATGCGTCAAGTACGTCCCGACCTTTTGATTGCCGTTGACCAAGAAGGTGGACGAGTACAACGTTTAAAACAAGGCTTTACCCTACTGCCTGCCATGGGACGTTTTGGTGAATTGTACCAAACTGCACCTGAACAGGCTTTAAGCTTAGCCCAAGACTGTGGTTGGCTCATGGCCACAGAAGTCTTAGCTGTAGGTATCGACTTTAGCTTTGCACCTGTGCTCGACCTCAATGCCGTAAGTGATGTGATTGGTGATCGTGCCTTTAGCCACAGCATGCGCGATATTATTGCTTTGGCTCAAGCCTTTTTAACTGGGATGCATGCAGCAGGCATGGCCACGACAGGCAAACATTTCCCTGGTCATGGCTCAGTCAAGGCTGACTCTCACATTGCCGCGGCAATCGATTCACGTTCGTTTGCAGAGATTGAAGCACATGACATGCAAAGCTTTGTTCAGTTACAGCCCCAACTTGATGCCCTTATGCCGGCCCATGTCATTTATGAAAAGGTTGATCCCAACCCAGCAGGGTTCTCAACCTTCTGGCTGCAACAGGTGTTACGTCAACAGTTAGATTTTGATGGGGTGTTATTCTCAGATGACTTGAGCATGCAAGCAGCCTGTGTCGCAGGCGGTGCAGATGCACGTATTCAAGCTGCTTTACAGGCAGGGTGTGATATGGGCTTAGTGTGTAATAACCGTGAAGCTGCGCGATGTGCACTACAAGCCATTGCCGATTACCCACTGCCGAATCAAACACGCCTTGCGCGCATGCGTGGCCAAATCCCGAACATTCAAGTAGGTGAAGTGCTCGATTTAGGCCCCAAATGGCAAGCCGTGCGCGACCGCATTGTGCAATTTAAACAGCAGTTTAATTAAGACTATGAAGAGTAGCGTCAGCTGCTCTTTTTTTTCATCCCCTCGCACTGCCCTACACGGTGCTTCATTGCATTATGCCTGTGCAGACTGTTACTATCGGGAGTGTATTTTTTAACTGATCAAACCGCTATGCAAGATTCAATTGAACACTATATGCAAACGGTAGGACAACAAGCACGCCAAGCATCACGCATGTTAGCGAGTGCGTCTACCCAAAGCAAAAACGCTGCATTATCTGCCATTTATACTGCTTTAAAAAATAATGAAGCCGATATCTTAGCAGCCAACCACGTTGATATGACCAAAGCGCATAACAATAACTTAGATAGCGCTCTCCTTGATCGTTTAGAACTTACCCCCGCACGCTTTGACGCCATGCTACAAGGCCTAAAAGATGTCATTGGCCTGACCGACCCAATTGGTGAAATTACCGATTTGGCTTTCCGTCCTTCAGGCATTCAGCTCGGTAAAATGCGTGTTCCTTTAGGCGTTGTGGGCATGATTTATGAGTCACGCCCGAATGTGACCTTAGAAGCGGCCTCTTTGGCCCTCAAATCAGGCAATGCCATCATTTTACGTGGTGGTTCAGAAGCGCTTGAATCCAATAAAGCCATTGCAGCAGCCATTCAACACGGCTTAAAAATGGCCGGAATTTCTGAATATGCGGTACAGGTAGTCAATACCTCGGATCGCGCGGCCGTTGGTCACTTGATTACAATGAGTGAATATGTCGATGTGATTGTACCGCGTGGTGGCAAAGGCTTAATCGAACGCATTACCCAAGATGCGCGAATCCCCGTGATTAAACATCTCGATGGCAACTGCCACGTCTTCGTTGAAGCACAAGCAGATTTACAAAAAGCTCTACCAATTGCACTCAATGCCAAAACACACCGTTATGGCGTATGTAATGCGATGGAAACACTGTTGGTCGATGAGAAAGTCGCGGCTGATTTCTTACCGCGTATTGCTGAGTTGTATGCCGAAAAGCAAGTTGAATTACGCTGCTGCCTACAAGCACGTCGTATTTTAGGCAATGATGTCGTGACTGCGACTGAAGAAGATTGGTACACCGAATATCTGGGGCCAATTTTAGCGGTCAAAGTGGTATCAGGCATTGATGAAGCGATTGATCATATTAATAAATATGGCTCTCACCATACCGATTCTATTATTACTGAGAACTTCAGTCTTGCACGCCAATTCCTTGCCCGTGTGGATTCAAGTTCAGTGATGATTAACGCGTCAACTCGTTTTGCCGATGGTTTTGAATATGGTTTAGGTGCTGAAATTGGGATCTCAACTGATAAAATTCATGCCCGTGGCCCAGTCGGTTTAGAAGGCTTGACCTCACAAAAATGGGTGGTATTTGGCGACGGTCAAATCCGTCAATAAACAATGACTGCCCCAAAAAAGCAGTGCTCAGCACTGCTTTTTTTATTGCTAATGGCAATTAATCTTCGCACTATAGCGGTAGAAAAATCCGTAGTTTTTGATCTTAAAATCGCTTAAATAATCAGCACATCTTAATTCATGTATTCGGCAATTTGGTCTTTGAAAAAAGTATGATGTCATCTTTAAAATTTGCTCTTTTTCTTGCTTATGCTAATTTTGCACTGTCATCTACGACTTATGTCTGATTGGCAACTCAATTGCCAAAATTGCAATCAAAAGCAAAAAAAAGGGTATATTTTGGATAATTTATATCCAAAAATACACCCCATCCATGAAAAATCATTTCTTAACTAAATGATAAAAAATAGCCAATAAATAATAGTGATAATAGAATCAAGCGTCGATAGTGCTTAAGTCTAACCTCCTAAAGTCTATCTAGGAGGATAAAAGTGGCCATGATAAAACATAAACAATAGATCTGAGCTGCATGATTTTCAATCAGCCAAGTTCAGCCAGGGATGAGAATATTTTAATTAGAATTGGGTATAAAAACGTGTCTACATCAGTACTAGTAATCAACTGCGGGTCTTCATCACTTAAATATGCTTTGGTTTCTGAGCGCCGCGAAGACAGAATTTTTGGCCTAGCTGAGAACTTAGGTTCTGCCGAGGCACGTATTAAAGGCATTACCGTGGGTGGTGAACCCTTGGAATTGTCTATTCCCCATGCTAATCATGAAAAAGCTCTAGAAACAATTTTACAGCGCTTAGCGCACTATAATCCTCAAGCCATTGGTCATCGTGTAGTTCACGGCGGAACGCTTACCAAAGCTGAGTTATTAACACCTGAAATTATTGAACGTATTCGTGCAGCAACCCCACTTGCGCCTTTACATAACCCTGCGCATTTAGTTGGTATTGAAGCAACCATGCGTTTATTCCCGAATTTACCGCAAATTGCAGTGTTCGATACAGCATTCCATCAAACTATGCCAGCACATGCATATCGCTATGCTTTGCCTAAATTCTTGTATACACAACATAATGTACGCCGCTATGGCTTCCATGGCACCAGTCATGCTTATGTGTCAGACCGTGGTTCATTGTTGGCAGGCAGTTTCAAACAAGGCGGTTGGTTAACGGCGCATTTAGGCAATGGCAGCTCAACCTGTGCGATTTGGAATGGTCAATCTGTAGATACCTCAATGGGTCTGACGCCACTTGAAGGCATTGTTATGGGTACCCGTAGTGGTGACGTAGATCCAAGCGTACACAGCTTCTTAGCAGCCAACTTAGGTTGGGACATTTACAAAATTGACAAAATGCTCAACAGTCAATCGGGCTTACTCGGTTTATCTGATCTGTCAAATGACATGCGTACGCTGATTGAAGCCTCTGAACAAGGCAATGAAGATGCTGCTTTGGCCATTGAAGTATTCTGTTACCGTTTAGCTAAGTCTTTAGCGGCATTAAGCTGTGGTTTGCCACGCATTGATGGCTTATTCTTCACAGGTGGTATTGGTGAGAACTCGGCATACATTCGTGAGAAGACCGTTGCCTACTTGCCACACTTTGGCTTTAATTTAAGCGTAGATGCCAACAATAACTTAAAACGCGGCACCGAAGGTCGTATTGATGCAGGTACAGGACCACAAATTTGGGTTGTACCAACGGATGAAGAAGGCCGTATTGCCAAAGAAACTGAGCTGGTGGTTGAAGAGCTTGCTCGCTTAAAAAAGACTGAAACAGATGCGGTGGCGGGTTAATCCCCCACGGCATCTTGCCATAACACCTTATTTTAACAATTTGAATAAAGCTGCTATGAAAACAATATTACTCGTTCCAACAGGTGTAGGCGTAGGGCTTACCTCTGCATGTTTAGGTCTCGTTTATGCACTTGAATGCCAAGGCATTAAAGCAGGCTTTTTAAAACCCTTTTCGCAAGATGCCCAAACCAGCAATGACAGTAGCACTGTGCTGTTTCGTCACGTTAGCCAAAGTGATACAGTCGAACCCTTAAGCTACAGCCATTTAAGCCAACGCATGGCCTTAGGTGAGGTCGATGAACTGCTTGAAGATGCCGTGCGTTTACAACGCGAAGTGGCAAAAAAACATGACCTCATTATTGTTGAAGGCCTAGTGCCTAACGAACGTGATGGCTTTGCCGCTCAACTCAATGCACAGTTAGCACAAGCACTCGATGCTAAAGTGGTGATTGTCTCACATGCTGACTTAAATCAGGCGGCTGCCACAGCAGAGAAGATTCAAAGCCAATTGCGCCATGTCGCACTCGACCGTGCTGCGGGTCTGTTGTTTATGCGCACCAAAGGCTTAAATGATGCCCATGTCCCTGTGACGCTCGACACCAGCTTACGTTTAGTGGCCGATAGTGCCGAATTTGTTAAACAGATTCAGAAATCTCATAGCCATTTAGGCACAACAAATTTACCTGTCATTGGTCTGGTACCCTTTAGCAGTACGTTAAGCGTACCGCGTATTTCTGATCTTGCAGCACATATTCAAGCGACATGGCTCAACCCAGGCGATCAGCAACGCCGAGTGCTCAATAGCAGCTTAATTACAGCCAATATTGGCAATGAATTAAGCAAATTTGTGGCAGGTGAGCTCATTATTAGCGCTGCCGATCGTACAGATGTGCTCTTGGCCAGCAGTGTTGCAAGCCAAAATGGTACCCCGTTAGCAGGGGTGATTTTAACAGAATACACCGCACCATCTGACAGCACCTTGGCCTTTTGCCATGCCGATAAAACTGCTTTACCGATTCTCCATACCCCATTGACGGCATTGCAAACGGTAGAAAAAATTCGTCATTTCTGTAATGAAATTCCGCAAGACGATACTGCACGTGCTGAACAAGTCACCCGATTTGTGGCGAGCCATCTAGATCCAGAATGGATTAACCAATTGGTCAGCGGCAGCCATCAGCCCCGCTTGTCTCCATCTGCATTCCGTCATGAATTGGTACAAAAATCGATTGCAGCGAAAAAACGTATTGTTCTGCCTGAAGGTGATGAACCGCGTACCATTGAAGCAGCAGCCATCTGCCAAGCACGTGGCATTGCCCAATGTGTGTTATTGGCCAAACCTGAGGTGGTTGCTGAGGTGGCCAAAGCCCGTGGCGTAGACTTACCTGCTGATTTAGAAATTATTGACCCTGATCTGATTCGTGCTGATTATGTCGAACATATGGTGACATTACGCAAAGGTAAACTCGATGCGATTCAAGCCGAAGAGCAACTGCAAGATACCGTTGTGCTTGGTACAATGATGTTGGCATTAGATCATGTGGATGGCTTGGTTTCAGGTGCTGTGCATACCACAGCCAATACGGTACGTCCGGCCTTCCAACTGATTAAAACTGCACCTGACTACTCACTAGTTTCTTCTGTATTCTTTATGCTGCTGCCTGATGAAGTGTATGTCTATGGTGACTGTGCGATTAATCCAGATCCAGATGCAGAACAACTGGCTGAAATCGCGATTCAATCGGCAGATTCAGCGAAGGCCTTTGGCATTGATCCACGTATTGCCATGATTTCTTATTCAACCGGTACTTCAGGTGCAGGTGCAGATGTAGAGAAAGTCGCAGAAGCCACCCGTATTGCCAAAGCACGCCGTCCTGATTTACTGATTGATGGCCCATTGCAATACGATGCTGCTTCTGTTGAAAGCGTAGGTCGCTCAAAAGCACCAAACTCAGATGTAGCAGGTCGTGCCAATGTGTTTATTTTCCCAGATTTAAATACAGGCAATACCACCTATAAAGCTGTACAACGTGCTGCCAATGTGGTGAGCGTGGGGCCAATGCTGCAAGGTTTAAATAAGCCAGTGAATGACTTATCCCGTGGTGCGTTGGTAGATGATATTGTATTCACTATTGCCCTGACGGCGATTCAGTCGGCACAGCAAGAAAGCCTAGCTGCGCCAGCTGAGCTCGCAGCGGTGTAGCCGATTTCTGACTCAAAAAACCACCCCCTTGGGTGGTTTTTTCATGGGTGTTTTTTGCTTGCATAAATATCCCAATGCTTTCAGCTACAGGCATAACATTCAGATCTGTTTTTACTCAACCAAACTTAGGTTGCCGTGCTTTTAAACGAAAAGGCAGGATAAAGTAGATAATTCAAGCAAATTAATAGCCAAAGCTTGCGGATTTTTTTCGCTTCTGTAATGCTTTTGCCAAGGGTGCCTTGTATTGTACAGGCAGGTAATGGTTGTAGTCGGGCCGCTATGACAATCAAGTCGAGCAGTGCTGCATGTTAAATTCCAACCATTTTGACCTCAATTCTCATAAAGTCTTAGACTTAAAACAAGGTCTCGAAGCGAATTCTGAATTACAACTGATGAAGAAATACCACACCGCATGTTGCCCGCACTATCAGCACGCTATTGTTCTTATTTTAAAAGAGCGCGGTTATTCGACCTTAGAAATTGGTCATCTACTCATGTGCTAATCAACAGACATAAAAAAAGAAGATGAAGCTCAAGCTCAATCTTCTTTCTGACCGTACATCCAAGTTGCTGCGATATATACACAAAAACCTGCTGCCATTAAAACGCCTGTTGCCATGGTGGACATCTCATGTTGTTGATGCGGCTATTATGCGAAAGAAATATGACAGTTATATGACACCGTATAAAACTAAATAAAATTTAATTTAATTATAAAAATCAAATGTTTGAAAATTTATTTAATTAAAACCTCGATTTTATATTTCATAAAATGACAAAAAAAATGCACTTTATACAGATTTTTTCAGCTCTAAATCATCCTTGAGCTCGGCTAAGCGGGTGATGAAACTTTTGGCCAAAAACTGCCTAAAACGTCCACAAAGTAAATAATTTGTCTTATAATTTAGCCCGCTAGCTAACAGCCCGCTCAAGAGATTTTTGTATGACAACTATTATCAAGCAAGATGACTTGATCACATCGGTTAAAGATGCGCTTCAGTTCATTTCTTACTATCACCCACAAGACTTCATCCAAGCGATGAGCCGTGCGTATGACCGTGAAGAGAACAAAGCAGCAAAAGATGCGATCGCACAAATCTTAATTAACTCTCGTATGTGTGCAGAAGGCCACCGCCCAATCTGCCAAGATACCGGTATCGTAAACGTATTCGTTGAAGTGGGCATGGACGTTAAATTTGATTTAACGATGAGCTTAGACGACGCGATTAACGAAGGTGTACGCCAAGGTTACTTAGAAAACTCAAACGTACTTCGTGCATCTGTACTTGCTGACCCTGCGTTTGGTCGTAAGAACACCAAAGACAACACCCCTGCTGTGATCTACCACAAACTTGTTCCAGGTAACAAAGTAGATATTACTGTTGCAGCAAAAGGTGGCGGTTCAGAAAACAAATCTAAACTTGCAATGTTTAACCCATCTGACTCAATCGTAGATTGGGTATTAAAAACTGTTCCTACGATGGGTGCAGGCTGGTGTCCACCGGGTATGCTGGGTATTGGTATTGGTGGTACTGCTGAAAAAGCCATGATGCTTGCCAAAGAAGCATTGATGGAAGAGATCAACATGGACGAACTCCTTCGTCGTGGTCCACAATCTAAACTTGAAGAACTTCGTATCGAACTGTTCGAGAAAGTAAACGCGTTAGGTATTGGTGCACAAGGTCTTGGTGGTTTAACGACTGTTCTCGACATCAAAATCAAAGATTACCCATGTCACGCTGCGGGCAAACCAGTCGGTATGATTCCGAACTGTGCGGCTACTCGTCACGCACACTTCACGCTTGATGGTTCAGGTGTTGCAAACATCATTGCACCGAAACTTGAAGACTACCCTGAAGTGACTTGGGATTCATCAACCTCTAAGCGTGTTGACTTAGACAACATCACTCAAGAAGAAATGAACGCGTGGAAACCAGGTGATACATTACTTCTTAACGGTACGATCTATACTGGTCGTGACGCGGCTCACAAACGTATGGTTGACATGTTAAACAA
>CAVBYE010000014.1:0-36367 GCA_963599285.1 Bacteroidaceae bacterium
GCCTCAGCCTCAGCCTCAGCCTCATCTAAGGCCTTCTCTAAGGCCTTGAAATAGTCCTGAGCCAAACGGGCCTCCGCCTGGAGCCTTACTTTCCACGGCAATTTGTAATCGTCATGGATAACATTTGCGGCTAGCTTATAGCTCATGAGCTTAGCCTCATCCTTAGCCTCAAGCCTGAGGCTGTAGCAGTGTAGATGCTCATGTTCATTTAAAAAGATCATTATCTGATCCTCCATGTTAAATTAATTGTTAAAGAACTCTGGGTCGGTGAACCATTCCCCCTTCCCATTGACTGATATTATACACGGGTGCACACTGATTGTCAAGATATTCACTTCAATTTGTGACGGGCGTCGCATTTTACCACCCCTTGGCGTGGGGGGTATTTGGACATGGGAGCTCCGACCCCTTGTATGCTACATAGAATGGCGACGCATGCGATATTTGCGCCATCCAGCCAACACGCCTGATTAGTATACACTGGCGACGCCTGCGATATTTGCGCCATCCAGCCAACATGTCTGAATAGTATACACTGGCTACGCAGTCGCCATAGGTCGTAACTGGCTAGATAGGCGCAGTTGACCGTAACTGGCTAGATAGGCGTAACTGGCTCCGCAGTCCCCATCAACCATTTTGCTATACTCAGCAAAATGGTCTAGGGGGGTGGGGGCTATCTGCCAAGTAAAATAAATACCCCATACCACTTGTGCTGCCAGAATTTTTTTGCTAAAATTTACTACAATTCTGGTGCAGGGAACTGCTCACTCTGTACCAGGACCCCTATCCTTGCGCATGGGTTTTCACTCCATGTACCTATGTGCAGGGGCCAATGGTGCCAAGCTGTTGTACAGGCATAGGTACGCAGGGGCTGGTTTATCACTTCCACCCCGTGAATATTTATGTCCGCAGTAAGGCACAACCCAATGGCGGCGTCTTAGATGCAGGACTGGCTCACTAGGCTCCGAGTACGCTGTGTCGTCGGGCACATGCCGCCACCACTAAAAAGTCCCATTTCTGTCCTTTCCGTACGTGCATTGCCAACTAAAGTTTCATATACTTTATTCAAAAGCCGTAGCTGTGTTCCGTTGCTGACTCCTTTTCAGGTACGGCTTTCTCCGATACGTATCGTGTTTCACATGTGGAGAAGTCAAGATGACTGTTAAACTTAATCCGGTCGTGGTCAGCTCTGATGGCTCACAGCATCAGTCCTTACCTGCTGGTACTTTTATTGACGACGCTTCTATTGATAAGGCAGCGTTGGTTTCCAAGCAGGCTGACAATACTCTTGTTGGTCTCTCTGATGGCTTATACGTAGCACCTGCTACTGTTGATGCCAAGACCCTGATTTCCTCAGATGCTGGTAATTCACTTACCACTGGTGCAGACAACAAGCTTAAGGTATCTGTCCCAACCGTTGATGCTAAGTCCCTGGTATCGCAGGACTTAGCAAATGACCTAACCGTGGACGCAGATGGCAAGCTCATGGTCGAAGCAACTGACGTAGCAAATGATATTGTGTCCAATGCTACTAATAATGCTCTGACCCAGGCATCTGATAAGAAGTTGTTCGTCCGTGTTGTATCAACTGATACCGGCAACGTATTATCCACTGGTTCTGACAACGGTGCCTTCGCTAATGCTCACTCTGTTGTATCCACTGCCACTGTCAACAACCTGCTCAAGGTTTCAACCTCAGACGGCAAGCTGGCTGTAGCATCCTCTGATGTCCAGACTGAGATGCAGAATAAGCTTACTATTGTATCTGCGCAGTCTGACAATGCTCTGTCCGCTGGTAGCGATAAGGGTGCTTACCTGTCCAAGGATGACCTGAAGGTCTATTCTGCTGGTCAGGGTATCTCAATCAGCGGCACTGCCGTAGGTGTTAACGCTGGTACTGGCCTGACCTTCTCAGGCTCTCAGTTGGTTGTTGATGCGGCTAACATCCACAACATCACCGTGCCTACTACTGAGAAGATTTTAAATATCAACTCAGGCAACGAAGTTACTGCAACTCTTACTGCTACTTTGGACTCTGCGTCCAACCTTATCCTTTCTGGCAAGAACGGCGTTGAGATCACCAGAGTGTACATCCCTACAGGATCTTCTATTTTGAAGTCAGTTGAGATTGTCACCAACCCAGCAGGCAAAGACCCCGGCAACTACTTCAAGTTTGTGTTCGAGATTTCCGGCACTGACGAAGTCGTATATGCCAAGCTTCCTGAGACCTCTACTATTATTGCCGGTGCTGGTGTGTCCGTATCCTCTACTGATACTACTGACACTATTGGCATTAAGTGCAAGACTGCAGGTGGCTTAGCAACTGATGACAGTGGCTTGTACATTTCTGTGAACTATGCTATGCAGACTGACTTGGAAAATGTTTCTGCTATGGCACAGACCAACAAGCAGAACATCGCTACCTTGCAGGGTACTGTGACCACCTTGGGTGACTCTGTTACTGCTAACACCACTAGCATTGCCGCCAACAAGACCGCAGTAGAGAAGGCTCAGGCACAGGCTGACACCAACAAGCAGTCTATTGCTGACCTTGAGCTTAACACTGCAGTGCTGAACGTTACCAGTTCTGAGCCTGCACCTAGCTCTCTGTCCAACGGTACTGGTGTTCTGTATCCAGCTGTTGACTTGTTATAACTAGCTATGACGCCATACTCTGACATGTCAGAGTATGGCATTGATAATGCCTGCGAGATTTTGAAATGGCTGATATTAAATATGCTTCCTTAACCTACAAGGATAAAGACGGTAATACTGGTCGTCTTGCAAGTTTGTCTGAGAACGATATAGCTAAAATCAAGCTAGCACGTGAGCATATTGCCAAGATAGTAAACCAGACCACTGGTGAGCTTATCGGCGCTACCACTGTGTCCTATGGCACTGTGGAGCTGGCATCTGACTCTGACCTGACTCTGGGTACTGAGGGCAAGGTGGTCGACGCAGCTCAGCTGGCAGCTGTCCGCAAGGAGCTGTCCAAGGTTTATAAGTATAAAGGCTCTGTAGCTACCTACGAGGAGCTGCCTACTGAGGATGTACTAAACGGCGACGTGTATAACGTAGAGCAAGCTCATGGCGACTTCCCAGCTGGTACTAACTACGCCGCTATCGTCGATGGTGACACTCTCACTTGGGACGCATTAGGGGGCTTCCTGAGCACTGCTGACTTCGCACTTAAGTCTGGCGACAACAACTTCACTGGTATTAATACCGTGGTTGACATGTCAGATGACTCTGCTGACAGCCAGATTGCTAATAAGAAGTATGTCGATGACACCAAGGTAGCACTGGAAGAAGAGTTCCAGTATGTGGTTAAGTTCGAGGCACAAGAGCCTGATGAGACTACAGCACTTGGCAATCAGGTAGTGTTCTACCCAGGCACAGACCTGCTATGATATAACAGTGCATATGTGACAACGGCTACTCAGCCCTTGTCACATATTTTCATTGCAATGAGGATTGAATATGACTATTACAGTTAATAACGCTAGTCTCTTCTTTAAAGACCATAGCGGCAACGTTGGTAAGGTAAAGTCCTTTACTGACAACGACATTGCTAAGATTGCCACCGCAATCGAGACTGTCGGTACCCATACCACCCAGTTGGCAAATTTGGACACCAAAGTGGCTACCAACGCAGGCAATATCACTACCAACACTACTGATATCGCTGCACTGTCTAGCCGTGTAGACAAGATTGTCGACGGCTCAGGTGATTTAACCAAGGCTACTACTTCTGCCTATGGTACTGTCGTTCTTGCAACTGAGGCTGATGTGAAGGCAGGTACTGCTGGCAAGGTTGTCACTGCTGACGTATTATCAGCTGTCGGACCCACCTCTGACTGTGTGACCCTCTCTGGTGAGCAGACTATTACCGGTGCAAAGACTTTCTCTGGTGCTACTAAGGTCCCAACTCTTGGTGCATCTGATAGCTCCACTGGTGCCGCATCTACTGCTTGTGTTGACAGTAAGATCACTGCTCAGGCTGTAAAGCTCACTGGTAATCAGACTATTGCTGGTATTAAGTCTTTTAGCTCTGTTGTTAAAGCCCCGACTCCAGCTTCCTCAAGCAATGACACTTCTGCTGCGACTACTGCATGGGTAATTACTCACGAGCGCTCACATTGGCAGAATGTAGCTACCATGCATAATAATATTTATCGTGGTGCTAACTTGCTCGATGGCCATTTTGGTTCACTTTCTGCTGTAATATCTGCTATCGCATCTGGTAACTTTGAAGATATTTATGTAGGTGACTATATTCCTGCTTCATACACTTACAGTGGCAGCACTCAGTCCGCTATTTTCCGTATCGCTGGTATTAACACTCTGAATGCACGTGTCGATGCATGGGGTACTCAGAACCCAAATGTTTGCATAGTTCCTGACCAGCTCGGCACTTCCTATATGAACTCAACTGATACTACCGCAGGTGGCTATGTTGGTTCTTATATGTACACTACTAAGTTGCCTGGTCTTTATTCAGCAATCGCGGGCTCTTCAGGTTCCCCATTCTACGGTCATCTTATTACCACTACTGAGCGTTTATCTAATAGTGTCGATGCATCCAAAACCGTTGCTGGTTACTCAGGATGGGCTGGCACTGCAAGTGGAGTGAGTGACTATGCAAATCAGAATTTAACCTTAATGTCAGAAGTCGAAGTTTACGGATGTAAGCACTGGTCATCTTGCGAATGGGATGACGAAAGTATGTGCGTTCAGCTTCCTTTATTTAGATTAAAGCCTGAAATTATTACGCAAAACGGAGATCAATGGTTCTGGCTCCGTTCCGTTTGCAATTCGACGTACTTCTGCAATTCGTACCACGGACTGATTGCGGGCTGCCACGACGCCTCGGATGTCTCTACGGTCCGCCCCCGCTTTTTCATCGGTTAATCCCTACATCTGGCCGCCCTTTGGGCGGCCTTTTAGTATAGCCTACTACGTCTCCATTGTTTATCAGGCTTATTTTGTTAAATCGTTATTGCATGGATCAAGCGGTCAAGCTATAATTTATGCCCACTGATTAGCAACGGAGTTAAGTTATGGCTGTCTTAAAATCTCAGCGCAACTTATCGTCTATGGAGTTTTACCATGTTGCGCTCGATTTGCGTAAGTATCTCACTATGTTTTTACTACGTGATTTTGGCCTTAAAGACAAAATACATGACAAGACTTATTTCATACCTGTAGATAAGTTGTCAGAATTAGACCGTAAGACTTTATCTGAGTTACTTCACAGATGTGACCATGTTACTGTCGTAACGTCTGTACCCTATTGGATGATTAGACAGGAGCAAGAATTTTTCTCTAGTAAATGCCGTGACTTGATTTCTGCCATAAGCTCTGCCAATAACATCTATATGCAAACTCTTGCTGACGTAGACCAGCGCCGTTGTTTTCAGAATGAAGCCATCTGTATAGTCGAGAACCTGATACAGGAATTGCAGTATCTTGTGACTGTTTTTGACGCACCCTGCACAAAATCTTTAGAAAAATATATCGAGATGTCGCAACGTGAGCTATCATTATTAAAGGGCTGGCGTAAGTCGGATAATAAAAGGCGCCAGGCAATAGAAGAAAAGCTCAGAGCTACTCATGTCTGATTGCTACGATGATAGTTATACAAAGGTCGTTCCGTTTGCAATTCGACGAACTTCTGCAATTCGAACAACGAACTGAATGCGAACTGCAACAACGCCTCGAATGTCAATACGGTCCGCCCCCGATTTCTACCTGATGCAAAGTTAGCACAGAGCATCTCGAGGTAAAAAGGAACTATCATGCGTTCTCTGAATGAGAAAATCACTGGCACGATGTGCTTGTCTACGGATGTTAGCACTAATAACGATGCCGGAGCATTTGAACACTTGTGCCAGCCCCAGACTTACATCAATGCATTTAGGCACTGTAGGAAGGAAAGTATTTGGAAAGCGTCTACTCAGAAGTTCGAGGAAAATCTTTTAGTAGAATGTTGCAATTTGGCTGGCGCAGTCAGAACTCATACTTATACGCCAGACCCCTATTCAGAGTTTGACATCTGTGAGCGTGGCAAGCCACGTCATATTAAGGCGCCGTCTATTAGGGACCGCGTCTTCATGCATGCACTTTGCCAAGATATCCTTAATCCACGCATTGTACCTAAGCTTATTTACGATAATTCAGCCGCTATCAGAGGACGGGGTATCTCATTTGCGCGTAGGAGGGTGCTTGCGCATTTACGACGTTACTATCGCAAGCATGGTACCAATCAAGGATATGTGCTGCAAACTGATTTTAGCTCATTCTTCAATTCCATAGATCATAAGCTACTCTATGCGTATCTCTGCAAGTATGTGCCAGAGCCTGAAATACGCCAGCTTATTTATATGATTATAGACGGCTTTGGCGGGAATACTGGTATAGGTATTGGATCAGAGCTATCGCAAGTTGCTGGTGTTTTGTTTCCGTCGTTTATAGACCATTACTGTACAACTGTATGTGGCTGTGGGTTCTATGCACGCTATATGGATGATATTTATATAATGCATCCTAGTCTTGACTATCTGAAGCAATTATTCAGAAAAATGTGTATTATAGCTAACAGCCTACAGCTAGCATTTAATCCTAAGAAGTGTCGTTTCAGTAAGCTAAGCCGTGGTTTTTCCTATCTAAAGAGTCAGTACATATTAGCTAGCACTGGTAAGGTATTTTATTCACCCAGCAGAACATCTATAACTAGGGAATGCCGGAAGCTTAAGCATCAGCATAGACGTTACTTGAATAAAAAGCTACCACTATGTGATATAGTTACTTCCTTTAAGTCCTGGAGAGGCAATATAATAAGACAGTATCCTCATGTGTCGTCAAAAACGTTACAGTCAATTGACGACTTATTTAAGCGCTTATTTGGAGATATATTATGACTGTTTATTTCCTTTATGATGATGAAAACTACTTCGCTGGTACACGGGAGGCTGAAACTCAGCCAGAGCAGTCCACTTTGGTAGAGCCTGAGTTTGCTGATGGTTATTGGCTGAAGTTTGAAGAGACAGCATGGGCCTTAGAGAAGGTCCCTGTTGAGGCTAAAGACATTATAGGTTTATCTGTGCCTGTTGCACCTGAGAATCCTATGGATGAAGATGCCGCTACTCAGCACCAGCGTGTACTCCGTGCTATCATCTTTAGTATTTTGGCTACTACTACTGATGCTAAAGCTATTGTTAAAGACGGTACTCTGACTGTTGTTGAAGTCACTGACGCAGATAAGCTTGCAGACGCTAAGACTGCTAAGCTTGAAGAACTCAATACTATTGCACACAAATTTGATGATGCTTTAGTTTGTGAAGAGATGATTATTACTTCATCTTTGGGCTTTAAAGCAAACGCAGATTTGCGTTCTCAGAATAACATCGCAGGTCTTATCAATGCAGGCGTTGAACCTGTTCAGTATTGCGACGCAGAAAATCAATTTCACTCACTGACGTTAGAGAACTTAAAGACGCTACAGCAGGAGTGTATCACACTTGGTCTTTCTCTTTATCAGCAAAAATGGGTGTATCGCAATCAGATTAACTCCGCTACTACTGTTGATGAAGTCAACGCTATTGAAATCAAGTTCGTAATGCAGGACTATTCAGCATCCTAGTTTTGACCTATACTAGGCAGTGACATTCAGTCAACTCCTTATATAGATGATATTTCTGAACCCAGTGTCTGCCAAGCACTGGGTTTGCTGTATAATGGGGTTGGTGTTAAATGAGAATTGAGTATTGCCGTCTGCCACCCAGGCGGCATCCATTTCTTATCTACGCTTTATCTAAGTCCTAATTTCCTGTTGACCCATGCGTATGCGTGGGTTTTCTTTTATCCGCATGTATAAGCCATGCTATCTTGTTACTAAATATAGCCTGTCGTAAAATTGGGCTGAGTAATAAGTCTTGGAGACGTATGTATTTTCACAATCTCTTAGTTGCAGCAGACCAGTTTGCTAATACGATACTGGGGGGCTACCCTGATGAAACACTATCAAGCCATTCCTACAGGTCTCATAAGTGCTCTTGGTTTTGGAATTGCATGTATCACGTTATCAACTTTATTATGCGTGACCCTATGCACTGCAATAAGGCTTATCTGAAGGAAATCGATTTACCGCCGCAATACAGCGGTTCTTGGGATGAGAAGTATAAATGATGACATCGGTCGTATCTGATTGCTTATACCTGCTAGTAGGCGGCATCGCTTGCGGCCTGACATCATTTATGATAGCCGATTACAGCAATGCCCGTGTCAAACTACGCAAACGTTTGGAATATGCAGGCATCTCGGCTTTCGGCGCTATGGCTATCTGCTATACAGCCGCTAAGTATTTCCCTGAGAACTTTGACTTATCCGATGCTCCTGCTGCCTCCATCTTTATTGGTATGTTCGGCATAGGTCGTGTGTTGCGTTTCATTTCTAGTCGTTTTGGTTTACCGCAGGACACAGAGGAACGTAATGATGAGTAAGCACTGCAAAGCCCATCTTGTTACATTTATAACAAACGGTATTATTGTAGGCACAGAGCTAGGTACAGCTTTCGCCTTCATATCAGCAGGCTTACTGGTACCCTATGCGTTGCTCACTGTGACATGTGCATTGACCTTTACACGCCAAGGAGAATTGTCATGAAAGAAATGCAGGCATCATCAGCATGTCGTCTGCTTATCAAGCGCTTTGAGGGTTTCCGCTCCAAAGCTTATAAGCCTAAAGTTACTACCGTAGTCAACGGCAAGAAAGTACAGGTAGAGTCTAAAGAGAAGTACTACACCATCGGCTGGGGTCATAGTGGTCCCGATGTAAAGGCAACGGATACTGTGTCTTATGAGAGTGCGGAGCCCTTGCTTACCACTGATCTTAAGACCTGTGCTAAGGCGCTGAATAGCCTCTGTCGTGAGACCAACACTGTGCTTACCCAGAACCAGTTCGACGCTCTGATTTCCTTCTCTTACAACACAGGCGTGCACGCTCTTTCCAACTCTACTCTTTGGAAGTATCTTGAGGTAGGCAAGGTCAAGGAAGCTGCTGAGCAGTTCGACCGCTGGGTATATGCAAGCGGTGTTAAGTCCTCAGCTCTTGTCAACCGCAGAGCTCAAGAGCGTAAGCTGTTTGAAACCGTAGATGAATAAGTTTATTCCCATATTGTCATTACTCATCATAGCCTTTGCCTCAGGCTGGTATGTCTCGCATACCCGTGATAAAGCCAATATGCAACAGGCTATTATTGAGGTTCAGGCTGAGGTTGAAGCACAGAAGGAAAAAGCTAATGCTTTATCACAGGAATTGCAGGAACGTGCCAACCGTGCAGATATGCAACAGGCTACTGCTGAAATTGATATTGTCACTGATTATGCTAAACGTGTTGAGCAGTTGCACAACGACACAGCCGATGCCAGTGGCGACACAGACGTGTCCAACGATACCAGCACTACCTGCCAGATTTCAGACCGTTTCCGTGAACACGATGCAAGAGTTAGACGAGCTTTTAGAGAACTTCGAGAAGAAGTACTTACAATAGCTCGTGACCGTGACATTACAGCTAGTCATTACAACGAGCTTATTTCCTTATATAATGACCTGTTAGAACAGGTAAATAAAGGAAACAGCACAGATGGCGAATGAATTAACGCATACGCAATTTAGCATCTTGAAAGATAAGGAGCGTAATTGGCCCCTTATCGCACACGACTTAGCCATGCTGGCAGTGCCTACCAGTGGTGCCACCAACTTCACCGCTGCTGACATTGCCAGAAACTACCAGCTGGACGAAGCCCAGTTTGAACAGCTCCTACAGCTATCATCGTTCCAAGCTTTGCTCAACGCAGAGCTTGCACGGCTTAAAGACTTAGGCCCTAATGCAGGTGCCAGAGTAAGAGCCGAGAGCATGGCTATGGCTATTCAGGAGCGCTTGTTCAATAAGGTAACCCATGGTGACTTAGACGACAAGCTCACCGTGCAGTTCTTAGGCATGTTACTTAAGAGCGCTGGTATTGAACAGCCCCCTGAAATGGCTAGAGCCGCCGCCCCGCAGTCTACTGTTAATATTGCTTTCAACGTGCCCAAGCTCCCGAATAATAAGAAGCTTGCGCATATCATAAACCAGCCCCAGAACCACGTGATTGATGCAGAGGAAATTCAATGAGCGTTCTAGACCATATTCAGCCCTATCATCATCACGCCTTCGGTATTCCGCCTAAGCTCTTAAATGCTTATAGGCATATGGGCGAGTTCAAAGAGAAAGACCCAGAGTGGTATTACAAGCAGATTGACTCAGCGCTCACCACGTTTAATAACGTGATGAAGTACATAGATGACCTAGACCACCAGCAGGTTCCGCCTATGCGTATGGACCAAGCAGCCCGCGTGGCATCCTGTTTGATTGCCGATGCTGCTGCGCTACATGACTGCTTAGCATCCGCTGGCTATCAGATTGGCCCATTTAAGTATGACTATTTAAAAGACAAGCTATTCCCTGTACAGCCAGTACCAAGTGAGGGCGATGATGACGGAAGTAATACCTGATTTTAATTATGTCCCGTCGCCTACCGGCTTGCAGTTTCATGATAGTGATAAGTTCTTGAAGCTAGTAGCTGGTCCGTTCGGCTCAGGCAAGACCTGCATGATCATGAACGATGCTAAGTACTACTGCTTATCGCAGGCACCGGCATCAGACGGTGTGCGCTATACCCGTGTAGGTGTAGTGCGTGGCACATACCCGGAACTTGTATCTACTACCCGTGAGTCAATCATGGAAGTATTTCCAGAGCAGTATGGTACTGTACGTTCAGGCGGCGCACCTATTCTGGGTAAGTATCATTTCCCTGTTGGCGATGGACCTTATTACTACATAGATGAGGGCAGACCGTGGCAACCCGGTGATGGCACCTTTGCTGATGTTGAGTTCGTGTTACAGGCTGTGCAGACTGCACAAGACGCTGAAAAGATTAAGTCTGCAAACTGGACATTCGCTATTATCAATGAAGCCACGTCCGTAGACTTTGAAGTCATTGCTGCAGTCATGGGTCGTGTTGGGCGTTACCCTACAGAAGCTTTAGGCGGTTGTTCCTATGCTGGCGTACTGATTGATACCAACCAGCCGCCACAGGGTCATTACCTTTTGACTATGATGGCCAAGCCTGAGGATAACTGGCTTATCTGTCATCAGCCACCAGCTGCTATCAAGCATATTGATGAGTCAGGTAATGTCAGTTATGAGGTGAACCCAGATGCCGAAAACTTACGAAACCTTGGTGCTAAGGCAAAACCCTCCGATTTCCAGTCATGGTCGAAGGAAGATCAAGAGAAATTTCTCCATGACAAAGGGATGGAGTACTACCGCAACCAAATCCGAACATGGCAACTTGAGGGGCGCTTCGATAAGATAGACAGTCTCTTCTGCATGCTGGACGTCCCCATGCGTGATGGTAAGCCCGTGTTCCCATTGTTTAATTTGGATATGCATGTCTCGCAGTACGAGCTTCAACCTCAGCCCTATAAGACCGTCATCATTGGCTATGATACATCAGGTATTCATCCTGGCTGTATCTTCCTGCAAGAGCAAAATGGCAAGTGGTGCGTGGTGGATGAGCTGTACGGTGAAGGCATGGGTATGGAAGCTTTTGTAGACCAAGCTCTCAAGCCCATGCTAGCTGAGCGTTACATGACCAACGAGGTCATCGTGGTCTGCGACCCTGCTAATGCTAAGGATAGCTACACTGGTTTATCACCAAGTCAGCACCTAGAAGAGCAGGGCTTAAGAGTTTATATGCCCAAGACCAATGACCCAAAGACACGTATTCGTGCAGTTGATATACTACTAAATAAAGTGGCTGGCGGTCTGTTGGTATCCAAGCATTGCAACCTCATCATAGGGGCATTACAGGGCGGCTATCGCTACAAGAAGCTACGTGTTGTTGGCTCTTTGGAAGAAGCCTACGACCCCAAACCTGAAAAGAATAATTATTCCCACGTCGCTGATGCGCTACAGTATGCCTGCTTGTACGTTGTGCGTGAGGGTAATTCAGATAATGACGTGCGCCCTATCATGCGCAAACTAAGTCAAAGACGGCAGGCACTTAGGAGAATTATGTAATGGCTAATGACGGCATCTATGATTATGCCAGTGAGGATATTGAAATCCCTGCTGCGTCTCACGACAAGCTAGCCAATATCACGCTGTCACGCTTTCGTGATGCCGTGCGTTGGCAGAGCGCTGAGCTGGTTGGCGGCAAGACTTTACGCCATGTGATGCGTGAATGCTACGACCAGTACAATGGTCTGTTATCCCCAGCGGATAGAGAGATTGCTGACGCTATTGGCGTTGACGCCATGGTGAACCTGACTGCCATGAAGTCAGGGCTTGTTCAGTCCTATTTGCTAGAGACCTTGGTTCAGGCTAATCAGATACCTTGGACTATCAGCCCTACCCCTGTACCTGACTTGTCAGAGACCATGATGGATGAGGCAACTCAGGAGCTTATGGCCACTGTGAATAGCGGTATGTTCCAAGGTGACGTTACCAAGCTTGCCTACGAGATTAAGCGCTCTTACATCAATAAGCAGTTTGAGTCCGCACAGGATGCCGCTGATGCCATGGAGCGTCTAATCACTGACCAGTGTATGGAAGGTGGCTGGAACCGTGCTATGTATGGCTTCACTTCTGACTTCACTGTGTATCCGTTCGCTGTGTTACAAGGCCCTGTACCTACCAGGCGTTCCCGTCTGGTCTGGAGCGGTGACTCCTTGAAGTCTAAGACTGAGGTATTCTACGAGTTCAAGTCTATTTCGCCATGGGATTTCTGGTATTCCCCTGACAGCCCTGATACTCAGCGTGGTACTGGTGTGTTCGTACGTCAGCGCTGGACCAGAAAGCAACTGCTTGATGCCATGCTCATGCCTTCCTACATTGATAAGAATATCGAAGAAGTATTGCGTGAGGCACAGCGTAAAGACTTCATCTTCCGCTGGTTGTCTGAGAACCCTGAACAGCCTGATGGCAACTTCTTAGGCTGGGCACATGGCACTGAGACTATTGACGTCCTTACCCATTATGGCTATTTCCGTGGCTCTGAGCTTAAGGCTTATGGTGTGACTGGTATCGATGACAGCGAGTATTACAACGCTACTGTTACTATTGCCGGACGTAGAACTATTCAGGCATTTGTCTCACCGAACCCCGCTATTTCTACCAGACCTATCTTCACTTCGTCTTTCTATAAGACACAGGATAGAATACCGTCATTTTCTATTCCTCAACGTATCAGAGATGTAGAGCGTTGCTATCTCATCATGCTTCGTTACTTGGTATCCAATGCCGCCGGTGCATCGGGTCCTATTATTGAGGCAGATTATCAGCGTTTGGCTAAGTACATGTCTGATGATGACATCGCTAAGATTATTCCGAATACTGTGTATTTGGCTTCCAATGATGTACCGAATTCCGCACCTGCTTTGAAGTTCTATGCCATTCCGTCTGTGATGCCACAGTATCAGGCTCTGCTTTCGTACTTCATGGATTTGACCGATAGAGTATCTAACATCCCAGCAGGTCTGCATGGTACTGCTGTAGGTTCAGGCGCTAACCGTACTTTCCGTGGTGCCGCTATGTTGCAGGGTAATGCTGTCAAAGCTATTCAGGCAGCTGTCGCCAACATTGACCAGTTCGTGTTTGAACCTATGGGTGAGTTGCTTTACAACTACAACATGGTCTACAGCAAGGATGACAGCGTCAAGGGTGACTGCAAGATTTTGGCACGTGGCGCCACTGGTCTACTCCAGCGTGAGATTGACCGCCAGAACTCTTATGAGGTCTTGCAACTGGTTGGCTCCGCAGGTCAGCAGATTGCTCAGATGCCTAAGGGAGCTCAGATTATTACTTGGGCTCTTACCAAGTGTTTGGGTAGCATGGGTGTACCTAAGGATTTGCTGGATACAGCGCCTCAGGGTTCCCCTCAGGAACAGCCTATGGGGCAGGCGCAAGGTCAGCCAAATCTCAGCTCAGGCGACGCTTTAGCACAAAATAATGCTGTTCCTGCGCAAGAGGGTGTAGCCCAGTAAAATTTTTATCATATAATCAAGGAAAAAGAGGTACCTAATTATGATGGACGGTTCAGAAGTCAAGCTAGGCGATAGCGTCTATGTGACCGCTATTGGTTCTGGCACTGTTGTCGCTGTCTCTTCTGACGGCGGTTTTACTGTTAAAGTTGGCAACAGCATGTTTTCAATTCGTGCTGACGGCTACGTAGGCAATGTGCGTAAGGTCTACTGGCATAACCCTATGGTGATTGTCCCTCCAAAGGATTTGAAGCTTTGGACTACTTTCAACAAGATGGCTACCACCAACTATAAGATGTTGCAGGAATTATTCCGTGAGGGCAACGACGGTGAAATCACAACTACTGAACAGGCTTAAGTGGTTTTTCTTAGAGCATATCAACTGGTGTCATCCAGTTGATAGGAATGGCAATGAGAAAAAACCTACGCTTTTCTATCGTTTTTACTGCGTACTGTTCTACCCTATTCCGTGGCAGGACCAGCCATGCTGGTGCTGTGCCTCAGCCAGAGGACTGCTGTATGGCATTATCCTCGGCTTGCTCTTAGGAGTTGGTTACTATGAGTTGTAACATTTCAACTGGCTATGCCTTGAACCCAGTACCGCCAGCACCTAAGGGCGGCTGTGTCACTACTGCCCCAGGCAAGCTGGTACTCTTTGCACCTGATACTATTTCAGGTACTGTTTATAGCCCGAACTTCACTGTGTTGCCAGGCTCTGCTATTATTATTGATGCCTACAACATGGTAGAGGGTTTTCATATTTATTTGAACCGTTTGTCCATCACTGCTCCATGCCCTGCTACTGGCAGTAGCTGTGACCCAGTCGCAATGGCGAATGCCTTTGGCGGTCCCAGCATTATTGCTGGTCAGTCACGTATGACTTTGGGTAATAATCCTGATGGCTGGTCTTTGTATAAGTCAGCTGACGAGACTACTACCCCGTCACGTATGCAGATGTTGATTACTATCCCTGGTACCTATAACATGGAACTTGAGGATACTGCATCTCAGCTTGGCATGATGGAAGTGGATGCTCAGACCTTCTCATTAAATGGCATGGGCTGTATCCCAGCTGTGTACCATGCAGGAGTTAAGTAATGGCTATTGAGAAAGCTATCTATGTGCCATTGTTTACCGAGCAATCTACTGGTGTAGAGAGCCCGTTCTTCTACGTGGCACCAGGTGAAGTCGTACAGGCTATGGCTTTTGACTTCGTTCAGACTAAGTCTCGTGATGTGTCAGAGCGTGAGGTTCCTTTGGTAGCCTGCTTGGAGCAGGTACTATTTAGTGAAGCTGTACGCTTGCAGACTTTTGACGGTAGACATGGCTCTACTGCCACTCGCATCATGAGCTTGAAAGACTATGCCACTGAGGTTCTCGCTATTGAGACCCTGCAGTTGCATGGTTGCTGTTTTACCTTATCTAGTTGCAACAACATGATGCTGATCAACACACCAGGCAACTATCGCTTTGTGTTGAACGACATGACTGCTCTAGGTACTGCTCGTATTTATTTACGTGTATTTACTAAAGATGAGTTCCCTTGGAACTCCAAGTTTATGATTGGAGAGTAACATGAGTTGCGTAGATACCGGTCCTTTTAATGGTGGCGTTTATAATGACTCCACTATCATCAACCCTGACATCACCAAGGGTACTGCTACTAACATTGAGATTAAGAGCTCTAGCTTAACCGGTGGTGTTAGCGTCGACAGCATCACTGCTAATCAGTTGATGCAGGCTATTCAGGAGCAGAACCCTGTGTTCTTAGCTGATAAGCCTCAGTCATCTACTGGTACTGATTTACCTACTGAAATTGTGGGTGAAGACCGTTCTCAGGTACTGGGTAAGCCAGCTGGTTTTATTAAATTAGGCTCTTATATGGTGCCTGTTTATAGAGCAAAGTAAAAATATGTCGTACAATGGTGGCATCATCTCGGTAGCATTTCAGTCAGAACCTACCACCTTTGGGTCTGCTCAGGCACAGCGCAAGCAGTGCCGTGAGTTCGAGAAGCAGAGGCGTGAAGATTTCAGAGCTGCTCACTACCGTGGTTATGAGAACTTAACAAATTTACGTGGCGCATGGAGAAAACAGCATGGCTTGTAGTTCTTGCAGACGTGCTCCTATTTGGAGACAGCCTACCTCAACTGGCAATACCAGCGGTAGTAAAGTAGTTGCCCGTCCCACTGTCGTGAACAATAACATGGTTCACGCAAGTACTACTGGCGACAGCCGTTCACGTATTACTGGTCTTAAGTATGCCCCTAGATAAGGCAAGCCTAAAACTGTTAAGCTCTAACCCGTCAGGACTTAGAGCTTTACTTGATTATCTAGAGGACCTTAAGACTCAGTACGATACTGAGTTCACTACGACTGCTAGACAGCTGGTGTTTTCTCAGGATGCACGAGATGCGGCTCTGATTGTCCATGGCAAGGTCATGGCGTGTGACGAGCTCATCCGCACTATTAACTCAATGACGAGCATTAACAGAGGGGTTTAATAATGCCAATCATGTCAACTGGAAACGTAACCCGTGACCGCTTGATTGCCAAGCGCAACGAGTTTCGTGCTCAGCTAGCGGCTGAGCAAAATCAGACTCAGGAACAGCCTGCTCAGGTAGAGCAGTCTGTTCCTGCTGCTTCACAGGCTTCTCAGCCTGAGGTACAGCAAGCACCACGTGCTCAGACTGAGAACGTAGTTTCTGATACCCAGGCTATTGCTAAGTCTGCTGATAGTTATATGAATGCAGAACAGCCCTCATGGGGTCAGCCCGCAGATACTACTATCCAGGCGCCTAAGCATGAGGAAGTTCCTGATACTGAGCGCTACCAGCTAGAGCAGGAATTAGCTGAACTGCGTAGAGCACGTGAAGCTGACAAGCAAGATCTTGAAGAGTATCGCAAGATTAAAGATGCTCGTGCTATTGATGAATATGTCAACAGCATCGGCGAATTGAATACCATTGACCCTGAGGACGCAAAACGTCTTGTCACTCCGTTGTTAAAGCGTATCGACCAAGAGAAGCAGGCAGTAGCTAAGCAGCTCTCTGATATGAACCAGCGTAATGTCGTGACTAGACAGCAACGTGCTTATGAGACCGTTGTAAAAGAGTTCCCAGATATTCAGACTTTGCAGACTACTGACGCTTACAAGCGTGCCATGATGGCACCTGTAACCCCAGGATCTAGCTTGACCGTAGGTCAGCTGGTTGTCGCAGAGCTGCAGCGTGGAAATGCGGATTACGCAATCAGCGCTATTAAGTCTATTAAGCAGTCCCAGCAGGCTGTACCTGATTTATCTCAGGTAGCTTCCGTTGGTGCTACCGCACCTACTGGCTCTGCCCCTGCCCCTGATATCAGTGGCGACGTATTAACGCCTGACCAGATTAGGCATTATCGCTATTTGGCACAGACGAAACAGATTAGCCGTGAGGAGTTTCACAACGTCATGGCTAAACATAAGGAAGCATCAAAAAGGCTTCGTTAATTTTTCTTAGGAGAAAATGATATGCCAGCACCTATGCAATCCGCATCTGGTTATGGTGGGCTAGATGCCACCCCTTTAGCCCGCCCCGGTTATTTCAACGAGATCATTGCTCATATTTATGAGCGTGACTTCTTACCAGAGATTACCAACTCTGATATTAACGAGGAAATCGTTAAGTGCCATCAGACCGTTCAGATCATGAAGGCACCTGAGGTCGGTCCCTGGCGTGCTTTGCAGAAGAATCAGGAAATGGTACCGAACCAGATTTCTGCTGAAGCTGTAGAGCTCAACATCTGCAACGCAGCCTATCAGGATATCAAGATCGACCAGCTCGATATTGAATTTGCCTGTGACCGTTGGGATGCTTGGGAAGAGAAATTCTTGGACGAGGTCTATGAGTCCTACGTCAAGATGCAGCGTGACTGGGTTCTGTCTGCTTTGATTTTGGAAGCCGACCCTACCAACAAGGGTGCCCATGCTGGTAAGTATGGTGACATCGACTTAGGCTCACGTGGTAATCCTATCTCTGTTAACAAGGACAATATTGCCTTGCACTTCGCTAATTTACAGCGTGTGCTCATGGAGCGTCTGCGTTGGGTTGAGAATGACATGTACCTCGTATTGCCTGTCGCAATGCGTACTGTTCTCATTCAGTCCAACTTTGCTAACGCTATGTGGGTTGGCAATAACAAGAAGACCTTCGCTATTGACGGTTTGTGGAACGAGCAGATCTCTGGCTTCAACATCATTGAGTCTGTCAATGTTCCTTATGTCAAGGAAGCTGATGGCCGTATCTGCTACTACATCATCGCAGGTCACAAGCAGGCATTTGCTTACGCATCTTCTATTATCGACGGTCGTATTGTTATGCCTGAGCGCACTTGGTCTGCTGAGTACCAGATGCTTGCAGTTTGGGGCGGCAAGATGCTTTACCCTGACGCTGTTGCTGTTGGTTACTGGACTTTCTCTAACGACTAATAGGAGACTAGAAGATGTCTAATATTTCCTTTATTCGTGGTGGTACTCCTGTTGTCAAGTTCATCTGGGACGAGAACACCACTCCAGAGTTCCGTGCTCCGTTCTCAGAGCAGAACTATGAGGATACCCCTCCTTATGACTCCCATGCCGATGGTGCCTACAACTTAGGCCACTTCGTCTTGGGTATGCCTATCAAGCCTGTCGGTGTAGGTATGACTTGGCAGCATAAGCTGTTGTCTAATCCTCAGCACAAGGTCGCTGTAGGTGACGTCATTCAGCTTTGCTATTTGCCTGCTGACCACATTGCTACCTACTTAAACCTTAAGTCTGTACAGTCTGACTCTAAGTTGGCTGGTGCTCAGATTTCCTTAGTTGCTCAGGTCTTAACCTTTGATGACGACGGCAATGAGGTTTATACTGAGGACTCTGACTTCGATGCCGCAGTTACTGCTCAGTATGGTTCTAACGCATTTGAGTTAGACGGCCCATTTAACGCATTCATTTCCTTGCTCAAGTCAGACTCCGGTTACGCAGTACCTATGTACTCTACCCCTGCTCTGCCTGCTAAGGACTCTTCTTCCAAGCCTACCGCTGGTAAGTATGTAATCTTTGGTATTAAGATCAAAGCATTGCCTACTGACACCACTGTTGACTTGGCAGATATGCGCAAGGGTGTTTACTTCTCAGTTCACATGGACGCCTTCGAGTGCCCTACTAACTACTAAGGAGACCACTATGGATAGTTCACATTTGACTGGTTGGCCTAAACAGCCTGTAGGAAAGTATGGTCGCACTGAGACCAACCGTCCTTCAAAGTTAAAGCTTAAGATGCCTAAGAAGGGTGCTGCTGAGAGCACCGTCAAGGGCTCTAAGTAATCGTTAAGTTGCATAATAGAGGGGTTTATCATGCATAAAATGACTGAACAATTACAGAACGACCGCAAGGAACAGCTGTATTTCAAAGAGAGCCACGACAAGCGTGAGCAGTTCTTTAAGAACGTTGTTCATCCTGACAATGACTTACCGCCATTGCCACGCTCTCCTTGTGTTAGGGTCAAAGCTACGGGCGAAATATTCCCGTGGCATTCATCTTTCGCTGACCACCCAGAGCTGTGTGAGTGTTGCAATGAGGACGGTTCACCGTTCGACCCTGCTAATGCTATACAGCCTGTGGCAAGACCTGTGTCATCTGAGATGAATACAGATATATCACACGTTGAGGGTGTAGGCGATGAGCGTACCCCTGCCGTTGGTATTGCTGATAAACTCCTCGGTACATCTTTTGCAACTGACTATACTCAGGAAACCAGACGTGAAGCTATGACTTTGCCAGAGCAGAACGAACCTGTTCCTGTTGATGACCTTGTAAAAGCTGTATTCGCAGCTAACGTTTAAGGAAGTACTGCATGGCTACGCTTCAAGAAGTTGTACATCAGGTTAGTGTTGATCTTAACGATTATGCACCAGGCTTTGAGTTCACTACTTGGACTGAGCCACAGCTTACGACTTATGTCATTGAGGGGCTTCAAGTGGCATATCAGGTTCGTCCTGATTTGTTCCTTGATGCCCACGTGCTAAAGCTGGAAAGTGGAACTTCTATCCAACGTCCTTGTGGCTGTACCCAAATAAGACGTGTATATGGCGTATGCGACAGCAACGGCCGTGTACTCTATGGGTTGCGCAAGCGTAAGGATACTGACAAGCTGAAATGGTATGGGTCAGTGTGCCCCACTGACCCACGCTCCTATAGAGCACGCGAGTACTCTATAGACTCTGAAGGCGATACCTTCTATATTGAGCCTGCGCCTCCTGCTGGGCAGGACGTTTACGTATTGGTTGAGTGTGCTGTAGCACCTACCTCAGACAATACGCAAGCGAATACTACTATTGAGCCAGAGCTTATTGCCCCTGCAATTCAGTGGGCTTTATACCGTGCCAAGATGGTAGACAGCGAGAACAACGCTACTATTTTCTCAGTAGCAAAAGAACACAAGACTACGTGCTTCGCTCTCTTGCAAACACAGCTTTCAATGCAGAATAATTACAGTATTGAAGTTGACGAGACCGCCCGTACTTCACTGACTAACAGCAGGTTATCTACGAACAATGGACTCAACAGTAGTGTTTGAAAACACTCCCAAGGCAACAGTTGATAGTTTCCTTGACGAGTTAAGCTTTGAATTTACTGATGCGCCTTATGGATTGCTAGAGCACTACATAAGGCGCGTTGTTATGGACATGTGTGAACGTGCAAATATCTTACGCCGTGTAGCCCATATCTATACGCAATCTAACATTCACAACTATCTCTTAGAGCCGCCTGATGACGTGCATGTAATTGCTGTCATGAGCGTAGCCCTTGGGCATCATGTGTTCGTCCCTGCTAGGTTCGCACGTACCAATGTTCCTGTATGGGAATGTGACTGCTCCTGCTTAGGGCATGGCATGAACTTCATCCACTGCAATGGCGCTGAGATTAACTTTACTCACCCTCACTCAGGTGATGACTGGGTTGTGAATATGTCAGTTAAGCCTAAGCCTGATGCCTGTGAGTTTGACACCAGCTTGCTGTATGACTATGCACCTACTGTTATTGACGGCGTGCGTGCCGAACTCTACGGTCAGTCCGATAAGCCTTGGTCTAGCGTGCAACGTGCAGCGTTGGCTGAGCAAGCTTACAAATCTGGCTGCGCTACGATTGCAGTAGACCGTATGCTGAATGGTCAGCGTGGTACTTTCCGTGCTAAGAGAGGGAGAGCATTCTAATGATAGATACATGCAGAAAGACTATTAAGCATACTACCTGTGAGCATGATGTTACTAATGAGCAATTAAACATATATGAACCGTTCGCTGTTTGCCTACCTTTTGGCAGAACTCTTGTGTATGACGGTACAGGACTGCGCCTTAATGGCAGTCCTAATGTGCCTGATGGGAAGTATGGTTTAATTACTGTACAGGGTGGCTGTATCGTAGACGCTGAGGAACAGCCCGTCTGCGAATATACCCCCCAGCCCTGCACTCCAGCGGCTTCTGGTTGCTCAGGCACTGATAGTGGTTCAATCACCCTACAGCCTGGCGCTGACAACCTGCTGAATTATGATGCATCAGGTCGCCTTGGTGCGCAGATAATTGCCCAAGGAGATGGTGGTATTACTATCTCAGGTTACGGCACCACGAACAGCCCTTTGATTGTTCGCTATAACGCAGGAGCAGCGGCACAGACCTATGTCAAGCAGGGTAATCTTGCTGTTGGTGTTACAGGCTCTGGTACTTCTACCGACCCTTATTATGTGACCCATAGAGAGTCCTCATTGACCAGTGGCACCTACAATGGCATCACTGTTGACGACTACGGTCATATCACCAACATTGAGGAAATTACTACTGCCGTCACTGGTTTAGTAGCTACCACTGGTGTAGAGCTGAAACAGACCGGTACTATTTATACCATCGGTCTGCCTACTTACTCTAATCTTGACAGCCAGTACGAGTTCGGCGGCTATGTCGTATCTATGAGTATCAATGGCGTGGTCACTGCGGTTACTCGTAATATCACTATTGCTGTTGATAGCACCACTGGCTATACCACCATAGACCCTACTTTCAACTATCTGTCAGTTAACGCCTACGGAAGCATTGTTGGTATCACTGAGCATGTAGTTACAGCTGATGACCATTTTAGCGAAGTGTTTGACCCTAGCAGAACTACTACTGCTATGAATATCACTACCACTAAACAGGCTTACTACAAGCTGACTTACCGTGGCAAGCTCAACTATACGACCGCATCTAGTTCTTTTAGCCCAAGTGCCTACGCAGGCTACGTGTCATTACCCAGTCCGTATTCACTGCGTGTGGATGGACGTGTCATCCCAGCTTACGCAAAGTATGACTTTATCTATGACTCGTCCAAGAGTGTTAATGCTTATTACATATCTGAGGTCGTAGGCATTTCTGACGCACTATATGCTGCTGGCCCTCATAGTATCCAACTGTATGCTAATCAGGATGATTTCTCGTTTAGCGATACTGGCATCCTTACTGTTGAACTGGTAGCCAAGGGAAATGACTAATGCCTATTATCAGCACATTCGGCGGCATTATCCCGAGAGCGTCATGGGCTAATCTGCCGTTAGAGAACGCCACTGTAGCTCATGATGTCAAGATCAGAAACGGCAAGCTAGAGCCTTGGCGAGAACGTCTTGCCATAGCTCAGGCTGTGCAGGACGCTGTTGTCGTCCACTTCCATGGCTGTTGCCCATACACGTTCGACAAGTGTGTGGATATGGCAGAGTATGTTACTGATTATTCACGCCTGTACTTCACTGGGCGAATGGACTATCCTGAGGTAGCATCTATTGGCACTAACTGTGCGCTGACTTACTACCGTTTGGGTGTACCTCAGCCTGCGTCAGCACCTAACATATCCTGCTCAGAGTCTACTGGGCGCAACTGTTCGGCACGCTCTTATGTCTATACGTTCGTTAATATCTTCGGTGAGGAGGGTGCTCCGTCACCTGCATCCAGACAAGTCACTGTTGCTGACGGTACTGCCGTGGCTATTACTGGCTTTACTGTTCCTGATAGCGTGTACGGTGTGGAGTCTATTAACATTTACCGTACTGCTACTGTGTTCCGTGACGGCTCAGAAAAAACCCAAGAGCCAGGCACTGAGTTCCTCTATGTAGATAATATCCCTTTGGGCACTGGTACTTACGCTGATACTGTTCTTGAGAAGTATTTAGGTGAAGCCATTACTGTTGAGAACAACCGTGAGCCACCAAAGGACTTAAGACACATTACATATTTGCGTGGCACTGGCGTGCTAGCTGGCGTTACAACTAACCAGGTGCATTTCTGTCAAGCATACCAGCCCTCTAACTGGCCTGCTGAGCATGACTTGACCCTGCCCTACAACATTGTCCACGCCGTATCTCTAGGCTCTAAGTTGTTCGTGACTACTGACAGCTATCCTTATGTGATTGACGGCGCTCAGAACTGTGAACCCAAGAAGTGCCGTAGTGTGGATGATGTGAATACACCACTACCTGATATCAGCTGTGGCCATGTACACGGTGCTATCTCCACGCCGTTTGGTGCTATCTACTCATCCAAGGACGGCATCGTATTGGTGAACCCTAATGGGCAGTTTCAGATCATCAGTTCTGCTTGGTTCAGTACCGATGACTGGGTAAAAATTCGCCCTGAGACTGCACGCTTTGCCTATTGGCGTGGCTACCTCGTATGCGTGACCGATGCTATTTCCTTCATGCTGGAAATCGATAGCGGTACCTACAACGACGTGAAGACTGCTTCCTTAGTCACGATATCCGACAAGCCTGTGGATATGACTACTACCCAGTCAGGCGAACTTATCCTGCTACAGGACAGCATGCTGTGGCAGTGGAATGCTGGCAGTACTTACCGCTCGTATATATGGGAGAGCCGTGAGCTAGGCTTCGGTGGCGAGAGTACGCCTACTGTAGCTAAGGTCAGAACTGATGGTGTCACTCTGCGCATCATGGGATTTGATGGTGCTTATTACTATGAGCGCTTCGTCCCTGACGAGATGCCTGTGAGACTGAAAAGATTAGGGCGTCAGCGTAACTGGCGGCTAAGACTTTCAGGTAAAGGCACGGTAGAATATATAGCATTAGGAATGACTATTAACGCTGTTGAGGGGAATAAGCAAAATGGCAATCAGTTATAAGTTCATAGACAAGCCACGCACTTTTGATGAGGGCGCAGATTGTCTAGAGCACGAGATTTACCCACTGCTTCAGAAGTTCTGGGCACGTCAAGGTGAGAAGTTCTATGGCAAACCGTTGAATTTCAACGCCCCTGCGTTTGTAAACCTTTGGGTTCTCAATGGTTTAGCTCTAGTCATTGCCTATGATGATAAGACCCCTGTTGGTTTGTTCATTGGTATCAAATATAATCCGATGCTGTTTGAGTCCACTATACTACAGGTTGAAACCCTGTATGGTGATAACTCAGAGATTGAGCAGGGTCTGATGAACTACGTTGCCAGCATCTCACCTATCCTAGGAATTGATGAGATGCAGGTACAGGGTGATATGAATAATTTCAGTAGTTGCCCTGAGGGCTGGCGTGTAGGTACTACCTATGCCATTACCCGTATGGTGAAATAGGAGACCTTATGGCTTCTGTCCCTGACTCTGCACTAGCAACTAATAACTACAATTCAGTCAGATGTAATCTTGGTGTGTCATCAGGAGACCGTAGCACACAGGCGCTTCTATGGTCTGTGCTCATGGCGGCGGCTTCTGCTTACAACACTGGTCAGGCTATTAACTTCGCCAACAAGCAGTATGATATGGCGAAGCAGTACCTTAAGATTTCCCAGTGGTGGAATAACTACAAGCGTACTTACTTCGACCCCGTTGAAGACCAGGAACTCAGCGAAGCCTTAGCGCTTACCGAGGAGACCCCATACTACGATATAGCCCGTGGCAGAGCACAGACAGCTGGACGTATCCGTTTTAAGAACGCCGTGAACAAAGCCGTGCAGTGCACATCTGAGTATTGCACTGGTCTGCGTGGTGTCCTGCTTCGTGACACCTTGGCTCAGGAAGCTACTACTATCACTGCCTTGGCTAACTTCGGCTATCGCCAGGAGCGTGCCTACAAGGAGACCCGTAGCGACGTGCGCTGGAAGCGCATGCTGGCTACTGCATCTCGTGGTCGTGGCTTCCAGGCTGAGGCTGTAAGTCACTCTCAGCTAGCCTTTGGGATCTACGGTAGCCTGGGCGAAGCCGCAGGTAAGAGTGCATCAGGTGCCGCATCCTTAGGCGGTTACTTCTGGAACCGTAACGATACTATTTATCCTACGCTCTTACGCAGTACCGATAATGGTAGTGGTGTTCCTGCACCTGCTCAGACTACTAGCCAAGAGTCTACTAGCACCGGTCAGTCCAGCAATGTGACTTCCATGTATGACAACGTAACAGGTAAGGCACGATAATGGCAACATGTGTAGCTGCGACAAATGCGCAAGTTAAGATACAAAATGCTGACGCTATCAGCGACCCTATCCAGAAACAAATTGAGAGTACTGGTAAAGATTTAAACAAGACACTACAGCCCGTAGCTGAGAAGTTCTGTGCGTGGGCAGCGCCAACTTATAACGGCAACAGCTCAACCCTAGACCGTTCCTTATGGATTGCCGCTCAGGTTGTCCTTACTACTGCGCTGATTGGGCTTAACACCCATATTCAGAATAAGCAGTATGAGATTGCCAAGGAATATCAGAAACTCTCTACGCAGAAGTGGGAGCGTTTTCGTGACAAGTATTCTGTGCTTGAGAAGAAGATGCTTAATGAAGCATCCAGCATGGAAGACCCAGACCCTGATTACGCAGACGCTAGTGCTCGTGCCAACACAGCAGCTGATATTGCCTTTGGCATCATGGCGAGAGACCTCAAGCGCTACGCTAAGATGTACGCCTTGTGCATTGATGACAGCTTGAATACTGACCGTTATAAGGTACTTGCCCGTGACGATACTACGAACTTCAATTATCGTGATGCAGAAAACTGGGCACACTACCTGTCGGATAAGCGCTGGAACCGCAGGTCTGATATACTTAATCTGGGACGAGATAATTCGTCCACAGGATTTAGCTATGCCTCAGCCGCAAGCAATGCATTCGCAGGATATGCCGCCGCCCTTAACCAAGCAGGTAAGGGCTTATCTGGTTTGTTTGGCTATTTGTCCAATCGTAATGAGACTGTATACCCTGCTACATTTGCAATGTCAGCACAGTTTGGCAATGGCATAATTGCATCAGGTAGCGCAGGTAGTGCACCTAATGCTCAGTAATGGAGAATAATTATGGCTGTATTCATCCCTGATATTTTCAGTGGCTACATGCAAGGTATGCGCCAAGCCAATGAAGACAACTGGAAAGACTTGTCAAATTACAACACCACTCTTGGTGGACAGCTGGGTAATGCTTTTAAGATGGCTACTTTCGACCCTGCTGTGAGAACTGCGTGGAACCAAGGGCAGATATCTGATAACACCACTATGCTTAATAACCTAGGCACTGATGCCGCACGTCGACAGACCGCCGTGTTCATGCAAAACTACGGACCTGAGATGCAGGGTATGTACAACCTACAGGCTTTGCAGAACAACCTAGGTCTCCAAGGTGATCAGTACAACTTAAGCAAGATGAATGCAGCTTTGGCTCAGATGTACACGCCTAAGACTATGGAGCTCCAGTATCAGCAGGGTTTGAAAGCTCTTGAACAGCTGCAGAACGGTGGTATAAACGGTGCTAACAGCTTACTGGTCCAACCAGGCGCAGGCGACCCGCAGAGCCAAGCCAATAGCACTGGTACTACTGATAATACATCAGCGGCACAGCAGGGCAGGCAGACTGTTCCTACAGGCTATTCCGCTACTAATATTGGTGGGCAGAATGTTATAGCTTCCGATGAACAGGCAACATGGAACCCTAATACTGGCACTGTAACTACAGTTAATAAAAAATCTGATTCCCCGAATGCCGCTATGAATGCAGGCTACAGTTACCTTAATCCATAGGGTTTATAGCCAATGGCAAACGCAACACTTAAAGAAAGAGTAGAGGCAATCTATAGGAACCCTACTCAGCTGGCTAATGCCAGAGACTACCTGAACATGCTGGCGGCGTCCGAAGGTACTGCTACCCAAGGGAACAATGGCTACAACATCATGTTCCGTGGCGGCGTGTTCAATGACTATTCTGCTCACCCGAACCAGCGCCACGAGTATATAGATAAGCAGGGCAGGAAGGGTGTGTCTACTGCCGCTGGTCGCTATCAGTTCTTAAAGGGAACTTATGATGGCGTAGCTAAGCAGCTGGGCATTACTGACTTCTCACCTGAGTCCCAAGACAAGGTAGCCATTGCCCTGATGCTACAGAAGGGTGTGGACTTCAACGACGGTGCTGATCTTGCCTCTAACGTAGGCAGGATTAACAACGTATGGACATCCCTTGCAGGCTCTACTCTAGGTGCTCAGTATCACAGCACACGTGACCCTCAGTTCCTGTTGAATGCTTTCAACCAGTCCCGTGCTGCACGTGGCGCTCAGCCTGTAACTACTACTTGGGGTGGTACTACATACCAGTCGCCCGCTGGTTACAGTACAACCTCAGGCGGCGCTGGTATGCCAGCTAATATCAAGGAGATTGCCGCTAAGGCTCAGAGCTATTTAGAGTCCATAGGTCTGCCTAATAGCCAGTCATACCTTGGCAATGCTATGGCATCCATCCGTAATAAGACCTACGCAGACTCTGGCTACATCCCGTGGCAGCTGTATCAGGGCAACAAGTTTACCGTCAGCTCTAATCCATATCTGAACGAGGGTAACCTTGCTTCCATGGAACAGCGCCTGCACAATGCCAATCCTAGCGTACAGTATGGCGTGTCTCAGTTCGGCGATGGTATGCATCCTACTGTTGCTGTGCAGAACCCTGACGGCACCGTAGGCATCGGCACTGATGTAGCAACTACTATAGCTGTAGCCCCTGCGCTCTCTGACGGCGGTGTCCCTGTTGAAGATGCTACCTTGGGTAGCCATGCTGTTGCACCACAGACTCAGCTTGTTGAGGATACCTTACAGGCGCCTCTCAAGGGTGCACCAGCTCAGCCTGCTACATCTTCTAATGTCCTGCCCACTGCTACGCCCAAGACTCAGCCTAAGGTTTCAACCGCAGGTGCATCAGCTACTCCAGCAACAACCCCTCCTGCCAGTACTGGTGCATCCCAGACCGCATCTACGCAGCCTGCTGGTACACCTGCGGTTGGAACCCAGCAGGATTCTGTGCTCACACAGTTCCCTGTTTATAAATCCCCAGCCGAGATGATGCAGAGCCTTGGACTTACTACTGCGCCTGTTGTGCCTACTACGCCAGTCGGAAACAGCGTAGTGCCGCTGATGAACCAAGGAGCACCACAGGGTGCTCAGCAGTCCGTGTTTACTGCATATCCTGTAGACAGTGGCACTACTACATCAGCGCCTAATGATACTGTGTCTGAGCAGACTACAGGTGTGCAGACCGTTGGCGCTTGGGGTGTACCAATGTTCATGCCTACTGGCGCAATGGACGCTGACACTGCCAGCGCCCTCTTGCAGAACATAACTGTTAAACCAATTGACATGCCTAAAGCACAGGTTTAATAGGTCCAGCCCTAAACCTGTTGTTAGCAAAAGCTCCTGAAATAGCCTAAAATATAGGCAATAATTTCAGGAGTTTTTCTTTTATGGCTACATTTGAAGGTTGGCCGTCTTTAGGTGGCGGCTCAGGTTCTGGCTCAGGTTCTGGTATATCTACTGACCTAGCCAATGCTATGGGTTTGGGTAATGCTGGTCAAAGTGGTGGCATTCCGCAGATTAGTATCGATACACCTAAAATGCCCACCTTCGGTGGCTCTAACGGTTCAGGAAAAGCGCAAAGCTTAACCAAGACCGAGCGAGAAGCATTACAGCGTGAGCAGGAAGAAGCACAGATACAAGTCAATGCGCAGAATTATTTAGCCTACTTCAAGACCAATCATCCCACCGATAGCACCTCAGTGCAGAAGCAGGAAGAAGACTTAGCTGAGCTAATTAAAAATGGCATCGATGCAGATCTTGCTACTAATCCTAGTTTCGTTGCTAACCCTGAACTAGCACAACGCCAGAAGACTGCCATCCAATCTGCGCTCAGCTCCTATGTAAGAGCACAGTCTAATGCTGTGAAAGATAATTCCAGCTTGGCTGTAGCCGCTGACGCAACTGCTAAGGGCTTAGATAATACCTACGATATGGGGCTCATCGTGGGTAACATGGCACTTGGCAAGAAGGAGCAGGAACAGCTTAAGACTGTTGACCAAGAACTCCAGCGTAACCAAAATGAGTATTACCGTGCACGTGCAGTTTCCGAAGCTGAACGCAACAATGCCCCTACACCTGAGGTTCGTGCCAATATTGAGCAGAACATCATGGCACCTGAGTTTGCACGATTTGCTGACAAGCAGAATGAACTGAACAATAGAAAGAGCCAGCTCCAGATACAGGCTGACGCCAATAGCTTCCTTCGTGATCTCGCTATTATTGACGCTGTGGAGCAGTCTGATGCCAACGAGAAAGAGCGCATTAAAAACGACCCCGCCTACAAGGAAATTCGTCTGCGTGACCAAGAACTGCAGAGTGACCCTGACTACGATTACAAGGTAGGCCTTGCTAAGAACAACCACAAGTTCTTACATATTGCTAGCATGGCACTTGAGAATGCGCCGCAGTTGGTCGCATCTGTTGGCGCCGGTATTGCAGGTACTGCCGCAGGTGGTACTGCTGGCGCTACGCTTGCCATGACCCTGATGAACTATGGTCAGTCCCTAGGTGGTATCGGTCAGCAGGTTGTTCAGTCCATGATTGATGCTGATCAAAAACAGCTCGATGGTCTTGCTGAATACCAAAAACTGAAACAGTATGCTATTGACCAAGGTCAGGATGAAGATAAAGCAGATAAGTTCGCCCGTGTATCTTTAGGTATGCAGGCAGCAAGTGAAAACACAGGTGCCGCTTTAGCACCAGCTGTTGTTTCTGCTGTGCTAGGACCTGAGGCATTGCTCGCTAAGGGCGGTTTCCTGAACAAGCTGGTCAACGGTGGTATTGTTAAGAAGTCTCTTGTAAACAGAGGCGCTGCAAGTGGTGCTGCATCTGCTACAGCAACTACTGGTTCAGCCACTGCCACTGGTGCCGCTGGCGCTACTGCGGCACAGACTGCTGTAAACCAAAGTGCCTCAGCTATTGCTCGTTCTGCTGTGTCACCTATGACTAGACTCAAACAGCTTGAACAGTTCCTAATGCAGAAGACCCGATTGCCCCAAGTTGTAGGTATCGGCATTTCTGCTTTAGGCGAAGGTATGGACGAGGTATCAGAGAATGCGGCTTCAATCTATATTGCCAATCAAGCATTGCATGATGATAAGTCCTTACTAGACGGCTGGGAGTCAAACTTCGCATTAGGTGCCCTACTTGGCGGCGTATACGGTTTGCCAGCCTTGCGGCATAAGGGCAGACAAAGTGAGACTGAAGGCGCACCCCAGGATGTATCTTTTGGTTCTACGCAGTCTAATACCCCTACCAGTGGAACTGCGTCTACTAATGCTAGTGCTACTGCTGCAACCTCAGGACTTGCTAGTGCTAGCCCTGAGGACTTAATTCAAGCCAGCCCTGCATATCGTAGCTTGAAGGATAAGGCTGACCAAGACGCCATGGTTCAGTACGGTAAGGACTTCAACACAGCAACTACTCGTATCCTAAACCAGCAGGGTGATGTCAACGATAGTAATGTTGACGGTGCTCTAGCCGCTCAGCTGGATGACGCCATTGCAGGTATTACCCGATTGTTCCCTGACGGCAACAAGCAAGTTGATAACATGCTTGACCGTATCAACCAGGCTGGTACCATCGCCAATGGCAAGAGTCAACGCACTGTGTCTCTTACCCGTGACGGCATCAGACAGCGTGCCAATGCTTACCGCAATGCTAATACCCAGCAGAATACTCAGGCTCAGCCTAATGCCACGCAGGCTAATACCCAGCAGAATACTCAAGCTCAGCCTAATGCTACGCAGGCTAATACCCAGCAGAATACTCAGGCTCAGCCTAATGCTACGCAGGCTAACACTCAGCAGAATACTAAGACTACAACTGTAGGGGCACCTCAGGATGTCACTATGGGTACTGGTGTTAGTGCTAACCCTAGCACTGGCACTAGTGTTCAGGTGCGCCAAGGCGAGACTAATGTATCAGGCGCTGAAGTCAATCAGGCGTCACGTTCTGCTAATGAGCAGTCTGGCATAGATAACATCATTGCCCAGCAAGCACAGCAGAATGCACAGGCACAGCAGAATATAGCAACACAACAGGCACAGCAGACCCAGCCTGTTCAGTATCCACCAGTCGTAACCGCAGGAGATGCAAATGCTAACAGACGAACAGATCAAGGACTTAGTCCTGCAAATAGCACAGCAGCAGGCACCCAGCAAGGAAGTACTAATGCAGCTGGACAGCAAAACTCTCAACAAATTGCTGGAAGTTATCAAACAGCTGAGAGCACAGGGGCTAGCTGGAGTCCATACGAGAACGCCGGAGAGACTTCTTCGGATGTACAGTCTGCTCAATCAACGAACTGGTGGCCCGGAGAAGGACCCGACAGCGGACGAAGTGGTGCAGAGCTTGCCAGCACAGGCACGCAATCAGATCTTGGGGCAGGAAGCATTGCTAGCCAGACAGAGCAACGCTCAGGCAGTAACGCAAACGCAGAAGCAATTAGCCCAGACGACGCACAAAGGGTTGCTGTAGATACTGCTCGTGTCAAAGCCTACCAAGAAATCAGACGTGATATTAGGCATGAGCAGGACCTTTATGTCAGCACCGTTCAGAAAGTGGGGGACGCAATTGCGCCGAGGGAAAAGCTAGCTCAGTTACCACCTGATGAACAGGCGCAAGCGCTAGCAACTGCAAGGGTGCAAGCCCATCTATATGCAAATATGCAGGCAACTCTGCGCTCTATTTTCGAGTCCAATGAAACGCTACGCGGTTTTGTACGAAAGTCATTTGCACCGTCTATACGGAACGTCGCAAACGTGGCTGAGGCAAGTACAAGCCAAAAGGTGGGTGCGAATACTAAAGGTCTATTTACTCCTGGGTCAACAGGAGAAAGCGGAATACTTATCGCTCCTTCCAGCAATCTACCTTTTACTGCATCACACGAAATGATGCACGCGGTCTTGTCATACATCAGAAACCACTACGAGACCCTTGTTCGACATGCACCTAGCAGTCCGCTGGCAAAGCGTCTTACCGAGAGCATTAACGGTATGGCACGTGCTCTTGGCATAACACCAGACCAACTGCTAGCAAATAACATGGTCCAAACTATCACCTCTGCGACCAGTGATGCAAAGTACTCAGTCAACCTTGAGGAACATATTGCAAAAGCCTTTGAAATATACGTCCGTGATAAGTGGGGTAAGAAGGCTTTGGCAGAGGACGGGGTCGACCAAGTTCCAGTTTTCGCTAAAGGGTTTGCCAGTGCAGTAGCGGCATCGTTCAACCACACTCTGACCCAAGCCTGCAACCTAGCGGCTCACTATGTAGAACACATTAAACGCCTTTTGAAAAAAAGCCCAGCGTTCTCGAGGATGCTGCATACAGCACTGAGGGCATTTGAACAGAACAAGTATACTAGGAACGAACATGAGCTTCTACACAGCATAGCTATGCTTATTAGAAGTTCCGACCGAGCAAGCCCTGGAACCGTAGACGGGGGACTTACAGCAGACGACCTTTCCTACAGCGCTGCCGATGTCTTAGCTTCTGACCATTTAGACCCGAAGCTGGAAGCATTCTTCGACCTAATCACTGGCGGTGTTACCACTTATCAGCAGGACCAATACAACGCATCCGTAGATGCTCATCTGGTTACTCGTGCTACTTATGACGTAGCTACTGCGCATCGTGCCGCAAGCTATGAGGCACAAGGCCTAAGCAGTGCAGAAGCTATCAGAAAAGCTCATGAAGATGTCCTTACTGTAATGCGTAATGATGACGCCAAGCTCTATGCTACCTATGTAGCACAGGGAGCCAATGAGCGTGCCAGTGTGATCTTAGACAACGTCGCCAACGACCCGGCTGTCGCTGCTACTATCACTAGCCATGTGCAGTTACATCCTAAGGAGCGCACTAAGGCGACTGTCGTAGGACTGGTCCAATCTAGCGTCGCACGCCTGATCAGGCAGAATCTGCCTGCCGCATGGGGCAATGCCACTATCCAATGGGGCAGCAAGAACCTAGATGTTTCTGCTAAAGACTTAAAGAATAAAGCTATAGACTCCGTATATGCCGCAGTTTATAAAGACTTTATTAATGGTAAATTTGGCCAGTATCTGACCGAGGCTGACCGAGGCAACCCTGATGCCATAGAACTTACCCTTGCGTCACAAGTCTACGGTGCACAGGCTGGTATGGATAAGTACCAACAGGCTGATATGGATGAGTACCAACAAGCTGTGCGTGCTTATGTAGAGTCCAAGGTGGCACCGATAGTTAGGTCCTACTGCCACTATATTGACCCGTCGTCAAAGCTCGATGCACCACTGGATTTCGCCAACGCTGTAAGCACACATGCTGGTAGTAAGCCGACAGCTGAAACTAAAGGCATGAACCGCTTGCAGACCAGGCTGTACTCTAATACAGTCAACGCTATGAGGACTAGTGAGTCCTTTGCCAATGACGTGGCTCATTGCTCACCTGATATAGCTATCCAAGCTGAGACTGATTTAGCTATCATCCGAGGTGTTCAGGCTCTATCTGCTAATAATGCAGCACCAGTCAATGCAGGTACCGTAGGTCTCATAGCCCGTGCTATCAGCTCTGCCAAGCCTGTAGAAATGGAACTTCAGTCAGCTACTAGTCCTGAGGTAGCCAACATAACTAGAGCACAGCTCGATGAAGGTCACATCGCTGTAGCCGTAGCTGTTCAGCAAGCAGTAAGTAGCTTCTTCGGCGGCATCAACATTGATGTCAACTTGGACAATAACTCTACTGTGCTTGAAGTCCTGAGCCGTGCTATCAACGACAACTGGGATGCTATCACTCATAGCAAGACTTGGAACGGTAAAGAGATGCGTGAGAACAGTGACCTCTTCACCCGTAGCGACAATGCCAAGGGCAGAGACCTGCGTGATATAGCTAGCTGGTACGACATCTCCACCCCTGCTGGAAACTACGTCGTGCCTAGCCCCTCACTTATTCCATTTGGCACTGTTCATAGTCTGAACGCTACTGATGCCGCGGCTGTACGTTTCACTGAGCTTGTAAATAAGCTGTACGCTACTGTTAAAGAAGCTGTTCAGAATGAGCTGGTTCAGCGTGACGCCGTACGTAGTAACCTTACTAACCAGCGCTTCACTTGGAGTGAGACTAATACCCGCGCCGGTGCCCAGGCTACTGCAGAGCATGTTGCTGAGGTTTGCACAGTCAACGGTATGCCTGCACCAGTTGCCGAGGCTGTTGCTAAGTCCTTGGTACAGCGTGCACAGAATATCAATAATTTACCAGTTCAGGCACGTGATGAGGCACAGACTGTCTACACTACCAACCAGTTTGGTCAGGTATTCCGTGCTGAGTCCGACATATCTGTGATGATGACTGGTGACACCGGCACATCCAGCTACGCCATTCACCTTACTGCTAGTGACTTAGACCTCTTGCTTGCAAGCGAAGGTATTCTCCAGCCTGAGGTGGAAGCCGCTATGGAAGCTAACACCCCTACTCAGGAGCTGATTGACTCTGCTTCCAACCCTGACAGCATCGAAGCAATGCCTACCGAAGTCCAAGAACAGCAGGCACGTGAGTCTGCATCTGATAGTATTATTGAGGAAATCGAGAGCGCCGCCAGTGAGAATACTGAGTCCAACTCTGCCTTGGACATCAGCAGTAACGAGGAACTCAAACAATGGTTCTCTGTCAACGGCCTCACTGATACTGACGGCAATCCTCAGATGTACTATCTCAATGGTGCTAGTCTGACTACTGAGCCTGTTGAGGGCGGAACTAATGTTCAGACATTTGCTCGTGCTACGCATATTGGCACTGGCAGGTCTGGTAATCAGAAGAAAGCCCTTGAACTCTTCAGACAGGGCAAGACTGATGAGGCTCAGCAATTCCTGAAAGAGCATACCAAGGTCGACGCTATCCGTGACCCTAAGACTGGTGCTATCTACGTAGCCAGCGTCAGCAACAATACTTCTTGGGGTTCAACTGATAAAGGACAGGTAAAGCAGGAAGCTGAACAACCTGTAATTCCAGCAGCCGACCAAGAGCAAGTATCTGAGGTCGAGAACACTACCAGCCCGACGCCAGAAGAAATTGCAGAAGTTTGGAACCGTGCAATTCAAGAGTCAGGGCATGGGCCTATAGTGATTACTAGAGGTTCAACTGATAAAGGACAGGTAAAGCAGGAAGCTGAACAGGTCACTGAGGGAGCCCCACAAGACGTCAGCATGGCTGATGAGGCTGAACGGTCTAAGCCTAAGCGTCAGCCAGCAAAGTCCGTTGACAACGGCACTCTGCAAGACCTCATGGCAGATGCTAATGAAGCTATCGCCCAAGAGCATGGTGTAGACCCTGCTACCTACAGTGCTTGGGAACGTGCTGTCGAGAGCGGCAATGACAAGTTGCAGGAAGCCATAGAGCGTAAGATGAACTCTGCTCAGATTGAGCAGGCTCAGGCACACTATAAGGCTAAGCAGGAAGGCGTTGACTATGACGCAACCCGTCAGGTGCAAGACACTGAAACAGAAGAGGATAGCTCTACCTATATCATCTCAGGTGATGCGGCAAAGGTTGAGCAGGTGCTAAACGAGATACGTAATGACGTAGTCGAAGCCAGCAATGGCACAATCAATCCTGATGCTATCTCTGATACGCTAATTCACACCATAGCGAAATCCTTGGCTAGGCGTAAGAAGTATGCTAACTTTGGCGAAGCCGCTAGAGCTATTAACACCAACATGCGCAATAGCTCTAAGGAAGGCATTAGTGCTGCCGCTATTCAAGATGACACTATTGTTGACCAGCTAGCTAAGGCTATCGATAGCTATACTACCGTGGCACTTGAGCGTTCCCGTGAGAAGGAGCTCAAACCTAGCGGCAACATCCAGTACTCACGTGCACCATCTGTACAGCCTAATCAGCAAGCACAGGCTCAGACTACTGCGCAGACCAGTCAGCAAGCACAGGCTCAG